>NZ_JARKPW010000153.1:0-9752 GCF_029975095.1 Aminiphilus sp. | reverse complement strand
TTGGAAAAACCCTTTCTCCTTGTGGGCAACAAGATCGATCTCCTTTCCGACCACGGAGAAAACATTCTTTCACATATTCTCTCTGAACACGCCGCGCCTTGGAGCAAAACCGAAGGCATTTTCTTGATCAGTGCGAAAGAGGGGATCGGAATAGAAAAGCTCATCGACGGGATCTCCCGTTTTTCGGCACGATATCCACGGAACACAGTGCCATCCCGTCTTTTCGCGCCTCTTGAGGATGGATTGACTACCTCAAGAACGCTAGAGACACGCATGCCTCTCGTCATCATTCCAGAAAACACACACACTTTCAGAATCGTACACACCTACCTCGAGCGAGCTGTCCTACGATTCGACTTCGAAAGCGACGAAGCAATCATACGTTTCAACAACCTTCTCCGACGACATAAGGTTGAAGAAGCCCTTGAAGCTTACGGAGCCGAAGAAGGCGACACTATCCTGCTTGGGGAATTGGAGTTTGATTTTCTTCCCCAGAGAAATGCGGAGGAGAATCGGAGCGTGCCTGATTCCTCCGAGGAAGAGCACCCCGGGCCTCAAACCGAAAAAAACAAGGAGCAACAATAAATTTCATTCTATGAGATATGAACGCCAGCACATACCCTGCGGATGCGTTCTACAGCAAAACCGGGGGTTTTTCGGAAAGCATGAAAGAACGGGAGCCGATTGAGCATGACGGACGCACAAGTTCTCAAGAAAAGGCGTATCGGCATCATGGGGGGAACCTTCGACCCCATTCACTTCGGCCATCTTGTCGTCGCGGAGGAAGCCTATTCCGCGTTGCGGCTTGAGGAGGTTTTCTTTGTCCCGACGGGATCGCCTCCTCACAAGGCAAAAACACGCGTTTCCATGCCCGAGGACCGGTACACTATGACACTGCTCGCGACACTGGACAATCCACACTTTCGTCTTTCTCGAATCGAGATCGATAGGGGGGGCTCCAGCCATACCGTTGACACTATCCGAGAGATGTACCATTGGTACCCTCCGGCGAGCGTGGAGTTTTTCTTCATCACGGGAATGGATGCCGTTCTGGACATCCTTTCCTGGAAGGAACCCTTTGCCCTGAGTCGCATCTGCCGCATCGTCGCCGCAGGACGCCCCGGTTACAGCACCTCCGCACTCGACGACCTTCCGCCGGAAATCAGAGAAGCCATCGTTCCCTTGGAAATTCCACTTCTTGCCATATCGAGCACAGAGATCAGGGAACGTGTCGCAACGGGAAAAAGCATTCGATATCTGATTCCTTGGCCGGTGGAGCATTTCATCCACAAAAAGGCCTTGTATGTTCGTCATGGGCGGTGAGGAATCATGACAAAAATGAAGATCGTCCTCGCGGTTTTTCTTGCGCTGCTTTCCAGCGGAATAGGAGTCGCACTGCGATTGCAGCAGGTGATTCAGCCTGATTCCAGTGATATTAAAGAAAATTTTCACTATAATCAGGCATCAGGATCCGTCACCATACTTCTTGTAGGCGTGGATTACACTGATGGCTCCAGACGAGCCGATTCGATTGCTGTGGCCACAATCAACATCGACACCAAGAAAATCAAGATTCTCTCGATTCCCAGAGACACCAGAGTCCAAATTCCTGGACACGGCTGGCAGAAGATCAACCATTCCTATGCTTTCGGTGGAAAGGATCTCCTGTACAAAACAATCATCAACTATTTAGGTATTCCCATTGATTACTTTGTCGTTCTCAACTACGATACTTTTCCTGCATTGGTCGATCTTGTGGACGGCATTGATATTCTTGTGGAAAAGAGACTCCATTACGTCGACAGAGCCGGTGGGCTTTACATTGATATTCCCGCAGGGCAGCAACATCTCGACGGCAAACGAGCGCTTCATTACGTTCGCTTTCGCAACGATGCGCAAGGAGACATCGGAAGAGTGAAGCGACAGCAACGTTTTATGGCAGCGCTCTTGGAAAAAGTAAAAATGCCTGTAATGTTACCCAAACTACCTCAAATTGTTGAGGAAACTATCCGTAATATCGAGACGAACATGAATACCACCCAGGCACTCCAACTGGCATCCTATTTAAAGGATGTCTCCGTTGAGGACCTGGTTGCCATGACACTCCCGGGAAACCCCGCCTATATTTCCGGAATCAGCTATTGGTTGGGAGATCTTAACGCCACGGCCAAATTTCTTTCCTGGGCCGAGGATGAGGATGCGGAAGAGCCTCTTTCCCAAGATCTCGTCTCGTTTCCCGGAAGAGGGGACTCCGAGAACATTCCGGGCGACGACACACTCACAGTAACCGCCGAGTCAAACTTCACAAAACAGGACATGGAAACACTTGTCCAGTCCATCTTGGAACGTGTTGCCGTTTTAAATGGAAACGGAACGAAGGGAATCAGCAAGGATGCGGCCGCTTTTTTGCAAAAAATGGGTGTTGATGTCGGCTATGTAGGGAATGCAAAACATTTCGATTATCACACGAGCAATATTCTTTACCCACAAAACGCCAATGAGAAAGTACGGAAGACTGCAAGCAGCCTCGGTGTTCTTTGTGGAATCTCGCCTCGACTCGTCAGGCCTGACGCAAAAGTAGCCTATGCCACACTTATCCTGGGGCATGACTACAAAAAAGTTCTTTCTAAATTACAAACAATCGCACAATAATATTTGACCATTCAATAAAATAACTACTCATCTCCTTGCTTATTCTAGCAATAGAACAAAAACAAGAGACGGGGGCATGTAAATGGAAGAGCATAAGATACTGCTAGAAGAAAAAGAAGAAAACCGACATGAGAATGGGATGGATGAAAACCTTCGCGAAACGCTTCGCATCATTAAAGCACTTGACGACAAGCACGCCATGGACATTTTACTTCTTGATCTCCGTGATTTCACAACGGTCTCCGACACATTCATCCTTGCCACGGCAAATTCTGAAACACACTTGCAAACGCTACAAGATACAACAGAAGAAGCAATGGGAGAGTTAGACCTTTTCTGTCAGCTCGAGGGCCAAACCAGCAACCGCTGGCGCCTTGTCGACGCAGGCCATGTCGTGGTTCATCTCTTCAGTAAAGAGGGACGAAAGTTCTACGGGCTTGAGCGTATCTGGGGAGACGCGCCGTGCACACAGTTTGGAGAACACGGCGAGTAACACAAGAGCAACTATGTCCTGTATGTCCTGGCAGGAAGCAATGGCTCGCACTCATTCGTGTCCTATAATGTATCTTATGTTGCGCTTGTAATTCCTGCCAACCCTTCTCATGTGCTTTCTCAAGATATCCACGAAGCTTGAGTCAAACGAGTTGTGAAAACGTGGGTCCGCGTTTTCACAACTCGTCGTTTCGTTACTCGTCGTTTCGTTGCTCTGCATAAGGCTTGTGGCATACAAATATCGCTGGAATCAGGTTGAATCACCTGCTGCAATCTCAGCGCAGCTCCTATTTAGGCGAGGACCTTCAGAGCACCCTCAATAATTTCCAAATAGCTGTCGACTTGCAAGGACGCTCCTCCGATCAGCGCTCCGTCAATATCCGCTTGCCTCAACAATCCCTGAACATTACCCGGCTTGACACTTCCACCATAGAGAATCGAGACGGCCTCGGCGGCATCTCCGCCAAAGCGCCGAGACAGCAATTCCCGAATATGATGACACACATCCTGAGCATCCTCGTCCCGTGCATTTTTCCCTGTTCCAATGGCCCAGACGGGTTCGTAGGCAACAACAACAAGGGATGTGGAGACATCTTTGGAGGAAACGTCTTTGAGTGCCTCGGTGAGCTGCCTTTCCACCACCTCGAAGGTGGAATTCCGTTCACGCTCTTCCAGGGTCTCGCCTACACATAAAACGGGGGTGACACCGCCTGCAATACATGCGCACACTTTCTTTCCCACAGAGATATCGGTCTCTCCAAAAAGTTGCCGCCTTTCGCTATGTCCTATAATGACATAATCACAGGACATCTCTTGTAGCATAGGAACCGAAATCTCTCCCGTGTACGCTCCTTCTTTTTCCCAGTGCACGTTTTGGGTGCCGTATTTGAGAAAAGGCAACATTTCTTTCCCTTCGCGAAACACATGGAGACTCAGGGCAGGTGGAAAAAGTGCTACGACGAGACGATGTTCCATGATCGCCTTTTCAATTGCCTGAGACGATTTCACCATACCCGTCAACTTCGAGAGGAAGCTTCGGGCAGCTCCGGGACCGTTATACATTTTCCAGTTTCCGGCAAGGAGAACAGCACGTTTTGTTTTCACCACAATCACACTCCTTTCTTCTTTTCATCCTCCAAACGAAAGCGGGGAGCAAAAGCTCCCCGCTTTTTTCTTCTTCAAGCGCCTATCTAAGCATGCTCGATGAACGGTTCCACTCCGGGAAGGGTTTTTCCCTCGAAGAATTCAAGACTTGCTCCTCCACCGGTAGAGACATGGCTGACCTTTTCGGCAAAGCCAAGCTCGTTGACGGCGGCTGCGCTGTCACCGCCTCCGACCACAGAGAGAGCCCCCTCCCTGGTGGCTTCGGCCATGGCCTCACATACCGCACGAGTTCCTGCCGCAAATGGAGAAAGCTCAAAAACACCCATTGGGCCATTCCAAAGAATTGTCTTCGCCCGGGTCAGGATTTTCGCAAAGCGCTCGCACGTCTCCGAGCCGATATCCAATCCCATCTCCCCCTCGGGAATGGCATCAACGGAGACCAGAGATATTGGAACGTCAGCCTTGCACTCTTTTGCAACAAGAACATCCACGGGAAGATGAATCGCGATGTTCTTTTTTTGCGCAAGCGCCAACATTTCCTCCGAAAAGGAAAGTTTCTCCTTCTCGCAGAGAGAATTGCCGATGTTCTTTCCCATGGCTTTCAGAAATGTGAAAGCCATGCCTCCCCCTACGAGAATGGAGGAAACTTTGTCCAGCAGATGCTCAATGACCCCGATTTTGTCAGAAACTTTCGCTCCGCCCAAGACAAGCACAAAGGGCTGCCTCGGAGTATCACGCACCTCTCCGAGAAATTCCACTTCCTTCGATAAAAGTTTTCCCGGATAGGAAGGCAACACTTCCGCGACACCTCTTGTGGATGCATGCGCCCGATGAGCGGCGCTAAAAGCATCCATAATAAAGGCATCAAAGGGGACGGCGAGATTCCGTGCGAATTCTTCGTCGTTCTTCTCTTCCTCCGAATAAAAGCGAACGTTCTCCAGAACAACGAAACTTCCACGGGAACACTGCGTCATGGCGCTCTGAACAGCATCACCGACACAGTCGTCACAAAAAGCGACATTCCATCCCGTTAATTCCCGAAAATATTCCGCCACCGGCCTCAAGGAGAACGAGAGGTCTTTCTTGCCTTTCGGCCGGCCAAGATGCGAAACCAAGGCTATCTTCGCCCCGGCATCTTTCAGCAGGCGAAGTGTCTCTAAATGTGCCCGGATCCGAGTGTCGTCGGTCACGCGTCCCTCTTTCATGGGAACGTTGAAATCAACCCGGACGAGAACGTTTTTCCCTTGAAATTCCTCAGCATTGATCTGCCGAAGCTTCATGAGTACGACTCCCCTCCTCCAATTTCCTCAATGAAGCCTGTCGTTAGACTCCCTTACGAACCATGTAATTCACAAGGTCAATGATGCGGCAGCTATATCCCCATTCGTTGTCGTACCATGCGAGAACTTTCACCATTGAATCGACCACCATGGTGTGAAGCGGGGCAAAAATTGAGGAATGGCTATCACCAACAAAATCCATGGAGACAAGATCCTCCGGTTCATAGGCCAAGATGCCCTTCAAGGGGCCTTCGGCGGCAACTTTCATGGCCGCATTGACTTCCTCCGCCGTCACATTCTTTTTGAGCAGTGCGGAGAGGTCCACCACGGAGACGTTCGGAGTCGGTACACGCAGAGCGAATCCGTTCAATTTTCCCTTCAGCTCCGGAAGAACTTTTCCAATGGCTTTAGCAGCGCCTGTGGTGCTGGGAATGATGGAAACAGCCCCTGCCCTTCCACGGCTGGGCTTTTTGTGGGGGAAATCAAGAATTGTCTGATCGTTCGTATATGAATGAGCAGTTGTCATCAACCCGTTTTCGACACCGAAGGACTCGTGCAGAACTTTAACTACGGGCGCAAGACAATTCGTCGTGCACGACGCATTCGAGACGATATGGTGCTTTTTCGGGTCGTAGACCTGTTCATTCACTCCCATAACTACCGTCACATCTTCTTCTGTAGCCGGAGCGGAGATGAGGACTTTCTTTGCCCCAGCGGCAATATGTGCCTTGGCTTTCTCCGCATCGACAAATTTCCCCGTGGATTCGATCACGTTATCGACACCCATGTCTTTCCAGGGAAGCTTCGCGGGATCCTTTTCCGCAAGGACTTCTACTTTGGTTCCCGCAATGAGCAGTACATTGCCTTCGCAGGCTACATCACCAGCAAAACGCCGATGTACTGAATCATATTTAAACAGATAAGCAAGGCTTTCTGGGGGGGCAAGGTCGTTCACCGCAACAACATCGAAAAGCTGGTCTTCAACGGTACCATGCTGAAAAAATGCCCTCAGTGTCAATCTCCCGATACGGCCAAAACCGTTGATTCCCACGCGTATTTTGTTCACGATCAATCCCTCCTGACTCAAGCTGAAATTCGCTGGAACTACCCTGCTGCCGCCAAGCTCCGAAACTCCGTTGGAACAGGAAGAGAACATGAAGCGGAAGCATAGCCCAGCTACGCCCCCGCTCTCTCGCCTCACAAAGGGTTCTTACAGAAAAGAACAACGCTTTTCGTCTTGAGCTCATCAACGGTGATCTTCAAGGGAAAACCATGTTTTCATAGTACATGGTGCTCGTGATTTTGGCAAGACGGCATTGCCGTTTGAAATCGGCACGTTTCATGCACCTTCCAAAGCTACACCGGGCGAAAGTACTTCAGGAACTTCTTCCAAACAGCAAGCGCTCAAAGCAAAAGAACAAATGTTCCCCACCCGCAGAAAAACCAAGCACAATTCGGACACGCCGAGAAGGGGGCATCCCACAGACTGTGTCTCATTTTTCCTCCTCAGTCCCCATCCCTGCCCAGCGGCTGAGTTTGTTCCAGCGGTATTCCACAGTACTCTTGCTGACAGGTCTGGAGAGCATTTGTCCTAACTCCTTGAGGGTCAGACTGGGGTGTTGGAGACGAAGTACCACCAATTCTTTCAAGTCGTCGGGAAGATACTCGAGAGCATTCATCTCCACAAGCCTTTTTGAAAGTGCAATGTGCCTGGCAGCGGCCTCCAGGCTCTTCCGGATATTCGCGGAGTCACAGTTGACGATCATGTTTGCCCGCTCCCGTAAGGAACGCACCCTGGCGTTTTGTTCCAACAAGGTTACTGTCTTCATCAACCCCAGGCACCCGAGAACACGGCTGATCGTCTGCTGGTCACGCACAAGCCATTCAGCGCGTTGGCCTCGCCGCCTCGACGATGCCCGGACATTCAAGCCTCTCAGAACCCCCTGAAGACGAAGACGTACCTGGTCCTCCTGCGGTTGTTTCAACGCAAGGTAATAACCAAAACGGGGTAAGTAGAGCGAGCCAAGATTTCCCCAAATGCCCCTAAACCAGGAAACAGACCTTGGGAAAAGCTTTTTGAAGGCTTCGGCGTTTCGCTCCCGCACCTCGGAATAAAGACCATCAGGAAGTGTCAGAAGAATTCTCCCGTGCTTCTCCCGAGGCACTGAAAGCAATTCTCCGAGTTCCTGCAAGCCCTTCCAGGAGGAACTGCTCCAAAGCCTCCGCAATCTGCGAAAAACCCAGAGACGTCGACTTCCAAGATGGATTTTATCCTTCCCATTGGACGGAGAGGACAACATCTCCATTCCCGAGAGAATTCCATCAATTTCTTCCTGTGTTTCCTCCGCTCTTTGAGGAAAAAGTACCCACTCGTCCCAAAGTCGGTTCGTCAGTTTTTCCACGTTTGTCTCTCTTGGGATTCACGGGTGATACGGACGATTGCTTCCGCGAGGCTGTGGCTCTGATGGCGGACCGTCTCCTCTTTGTTCAAGGCGAGAAATGAACCGACAACAACATTTATACCCTTCCGACACATTTTTTCGAGCTCCTCTTCCCCGAGATGAAGCGGACGTGCTCCTGCCGACGCGTAGCGCTTCGCCACCGCTTCGGGGACCTGGTCTTCATTGGCAAGAACATAGTCAGGATAGCGACGTGTCGTGCGGGCGATCCATTTTACATGATCGAAGATGCTGAATGTTTCCGTCTCGCCCGGCTGCGTCATGAGGTTTGACACGTACACGACAGGCGCAGGGCTTTTTCGTATCGCGGAAGCAACTGCGGGAAGCAGGAGATTCGGCAGAATGCTCGTGAAAAGACTACCGGGACCCAGGACGATCACTTCTGCCCGTTCCACCGCGGAAAGGACGTCCGGAAGAGGTATCGCTCCGGGAGGCTCAAGCCATATCTGTTCTAATTTCATACCATTGAGCGAAATATCGAGCTCGCCCTTGACGTGAAGATTTTCCTTGGTTCGCCCGTGAAGACTCACCGCCTCGGTCGTCACAGGCAATACCCTACCACGGATGGCGAGCAGATTGTTCATTTCCTCCACCGCGAGGCGGAAATCTCCAGCAAGTTCAGTAGCAGCAAGAAGAATGAGATTGCCCAAGCTGTGCCCGGCCAATTCGCCCCGATCAAATCGAAAGCTAAGAAGACGATTGAGAGCACTGTCGTCCTCGGCAAGGGCAACCAGGCAATTCCGGATGTCTCCAGGAGGAAGAACACCCCATTCCTGGCGAAGTCTTCCCGAGCTTCCCCCCTCGTCGGTGACCGTGACTACCGCAGTGAGATTTCTCGTGAATCCTTTGAGTCCCCTCAACAGCGTGGACAGGCCGGTCCCGCCCCCGAAGGCGACAATTTGCGGGCCCATGGAAAGACGTATCTCCCTGGCTTTCGCCATAACATCGCGCTTTGAGTGGTTTCGTCGTTTGTTCCATCGCTCAAGAAGCATTCTGAGGATGGATATTCCGATCCCCCCCGCGACGATGCCGAGCGCAAATTCCACCCAAGATGGCATCTACCAACGTGCCTCCTTATCGATGTCTCGGTGGCGAACGGTACATACCCACCCCTTTTCTCGAAAATGGGCGCCTATCCATTCCGCCACAGCGACGGATCTATGCCTTCCTCCGGTACATCCCACCCCGACATGCATCTGCATTTTCCCCGTGTTTCCATAAAGGGGCAATACAAGCTCAAGAAAACCCAGTAAAGACGCCATGAGCCGTTCCGATTCCGGGAGATTCCTGAGATATGTCTGTACCGCATCGTCCCTTCCCGACAGATGCCGCAGTTCCTCACTGTAGTAAGGATTCAGAAGGAAACGGACATCGAAAAGGAAGTCACAATCTTTGGGAACACCATATTTGTACCCGAAGGAACTGACGATAAGTGTGACATGCTCCCGAGAAGAACCCAGCTCCACAAGAATCTTTTCCCGAAATGCTGTCGGCAAGAGGCCGGACGTGTCGAGAACAACATCCGCAATATCCCGAATGGGAGCCAGAACATCTCTTTCCCAGGCAATGCCCTCCAGAATCGGTATTCCGCCAAAAGGATGTCGTCTTCGAGTCGTCTCAAAACGACGAAGCAGTTCCGCGTCATCGGCATCGAGAAAAACAAGCCTGACTTCGGGAATGGAACGGCGCAGAAATCCCATCACCTCGACGAGATCATGCAGAAGTGCCTCGCCTCTGACGTCCACGACAGCGGCAACACCATATT
>NZ_JARKPW010000139.1:0-15705 GCF_029975095.1 Aminiphilus sp. | reverse complement strand
CTCCGTCGATGCGGTTGATGTCACGACGCAGGTCCGCGAGTTTTTCCCCGTCCACATCCGTCACCCCGTTCTTCCGTTTCCGCTCACTGCAGAAGCAGCAGGCTCAGTGCCATGACCCCCTTGCCGCCGAGCAATCCGTAGAGGGAGTCGTGTCCCTTTCCGTAGGCCCGCGACGCGGGAAGCAGTTCATCGAGAGAAATATACACCATGATGCCCGCTACACCTCCGAAGAGATACCCCATAAGTTCCTGGCTGATGAAGGGAAGGAGGAGCAGATATCCCACGAGGGCACCCACGGGCTCGGCGAGCCCGGAAAGGAGGGAGTAGAGAAAGGCCCTGCGGCGGTTGCCCGTGGCGTAGTAGATCGGCACGGAGACGCTGATGCCCTCGGGGATGTTGTGCAGCGCGATGGCGATGGCGATGGCCACGCCGAGGGTCGGGTCCTCCAGGGCGGCGAGAAAGGTGGCGAGCCCCTCGGGAAAGTTGTGGATGCCGATGGCGAGAGCACAGAAAAGTCCCATGCGGTGCAGGTCCACTTCTCCCTTGGGAGCGGCGGAGGGATGGGGGGCAAGGGTGCGCTCTCCCTTGGGATCAGGAGAAGCCTTGGCCATTCCCTTGGGCATGACGTCCGGCACTTCGTGGGGGTTTTCCGGTGCGGGAACGAAGCGGTCGATGGCGAGAATGAGGAGGATCCCGCCGAAGAAGGACGCCGCGGTGAGCCAGTTTCCCACCGTCTCGCCTCGGGCCGCGACGAGGGCTTCCGAGGCTTTGCCGAGAATTTCCGTGAAGGCCACGTAGAGCATGACCCCCGCGGAAAATCCCGTCGCCCAGGAGAGAAAGCGATAGTCTGTCCGTTTGGCGAAGAATGCGATGGCACTGCCGATTCCCGTGGAGAGACCGGCAAAAGCGGTGAGTCCGAAGGCAAGCCAGAAGGCGCTGTCCATGATCGTCGTCTCCCCTTTGCAGATGGGTGCGATGCGCAATGATTCCTGCATTGTACAACGGGGAGGGAAAAGCGGAAACGTTATTCTTTGGACTCTTCAGCCCGGAAAATCTCCTGGCGCTTCTCTGTTTCTCCGGGCTCTTCCGGAGACGTCCAGACATGAACGCCGTTCCTGCCGGAGGTCTTGGCACCGTAGAGAACGCCGTCCGCCCTGCGGTAGAAATGGCGTGCCGTGTCTCCTTTGCCGAGGAAGGGTGCCACGCCGATGCTCACGGTGAGATGCAGCGTGTGTCGTTCTCTTCCGGAATCGACGGAAAAGGCGTGTTGTCCCACGAGCCTGCGCAGGCGTTCCGCAGCGGCGAAGGCAAGGTCGCCCACCGTCTCGGGAAGAAGCACGCCGAACTCCTCGCCTCCGATGCGCCCCAGAAAATCCTCCTTTCTGATGCCCCGAAGAAGAACTCGGGCAAGCTCCCGGAGGACCCCGTCCCCCGCGTCGTGGCCGTAACGGTCGTTCACTTCCTTGAAGTGGTCCACGTCGAGGATCGCCAGGGAGAGCGAACTCCCGTGGCGGGCACTCCGGGCGATCTCCCGTTCGAGCGCCCCGAAGAAGGCCCGGCGGTTGGCAAGCCCGGTGAGTCCGTCCGTCGCGGCGAGGCGCAGCAACTTCTCCTCCGCCCTTTGTCGGGAGAGAGAGGTTCCCGCCATGTTCGTC
This sequence comes from Aminiphilus sp., assembly GCF_029975095.1. NCBI lineage: Bacteria > Thermotogati > Synergistota > Synergistia > Synergistales > Aminiphilaceae > Aminiphilus > Aminiphilus sp. The sequence goes on along the minus strand of NZ_JARKPW010000139.1, from coordinate 14,050 downwards.
ACCGTTTCGAGAATGCCCGTGACCTCGGCATTCCAAAGACGCTCCCTCGAACCCGCAAAGACCATCGTTCCCCACCAGCGCTTCCCTTCCCGGAGAGGAAGCAGAAGCAGGGAGTCGTTCCCCGTGTTTGCGGGAAAAAGTTCCCGCCGCTCCCGAAGCACTGTCGCATCCTCCTGCCAAGGGCGACCTTCCGAGAGAGCTGCCACCCACTCCCGGGGAACTTCCCGGAGCAGCATCCTCCTGATCTGGGAAATGTGGGGAGTGGCAAGGGACAAGCCTGTTTCGGCAACGAGTTGAGCCGCATATCCTTCCCCCGTGTACCGTTGATTCCGGTACACGGCGACCCAGTTCACCTCCGAGAGGTCGCACAGACGCTCGCAGACACGGGAGAGCACCTCCTCACCTTCCCCGGGGGTGAGAAACAGACGGGCACAGTCCGAAAGAACCTTCTCGTAGGCGAGATGTCGTGCAGTGCGCTCTCCCGCTTTGCGGAGCGCCCTCTCCTTTCTTCCGAGAAGCACCACGCCTGCCGCCAGGAGAACGAGGAAGACGGCGGAACAGAGAAAGGCAATGAGAGCCCACTGGGGAAAGAACGTGAGTTCTTCGTCGTAGAACCATTGCCGTTGCCAACGGTAGTAGGGCGAGGTGGGAGAATCGAGCAGTTCCCGAAGATGCGCGTCCAGCGTGCGGAGGATGGCGGCGTTCTGCCCCTTTGTCGTTCCGAAATAGATGCGGGACGGGGCGAAGACGACGGGGCTCCGCCGAAGATCGTGGCGCCGCGCAAAGGGAAGGGCTGTGAGCTGCTCCGCCGCACAGACGTCCGCCTCCCCGCGCAGGAGCAGGTCGAAGGCTTCTTCCATGCCGGACGTCTCCAGAATGGTGCAGCGCAGGCCGAGTTGCTCCGTCAGGTAGCGGAGTTCGCTCACGGCGTAAAAGCCGCGCTGGATGGCCACGCTGCGGCCGTTGAGGTCCGCGTAGGTCAGCATCTGTACGCCCGGCCTGGTGAAAAAGGTGTACCAGGTGGCATGATGCTGCACAGTGCAGAAGTCGAAGAGCCTTTCCAGGCGCGGCGTGGGCGCCATGCTCAAAAGATCGAGCTCCCCCGCCTGCAGCATCTCCACCAGGTGGTCTCCCGGCGCCTCAGTAAACTCCAGACGCCACCCCTCCCGCTCTGCCACGTAACGGAGCAGGTCGACGAAGAACCCCTGATAGGCCCCCTGAGCATCCCGGAAAAAGAGAGGGGGGTGTTCCACCATACCGTACCGCACCACGGGCGAGGCGGAGGAAGTCACATCCGACAAAGGTCGCATGTCCAGGGCATTGCCCGCCGCCACCGTGCACAGGAAGAACAAAACGGACAGACAGAGCCCCACCGGGAATCGCCGTGCGAGTGAGCGGACAAAAGAGGGCACCCGGAGCGACGGGACAGGGAAGCGACGACGTAAAAAGCCCCCCACCGCTGACACAAAGTCTCCCGTCATGTTTTTCGATACGTTTTTCTCAAGCAACGATCCCGATACCCTCCATCAAAAAACGATTCGATTAAAGATTTCTTCACAATCAAAAAATACACCCGGGCGGAGGTTTTTCGCCCCTTCTCCGCTACGTCGGGCACACGCAGCGGTCTTCAACATGGCTGTGGCTGTATTTCCACTCCGTACACACGCAATCCCACCGGACGTCTCTTCCTGCCGCGCCGGTGCCGCTGCAAAGATCTGAGACACCACTGAAAAAGAATGCTCCTGGTAAATCTTCCTGGATTAATTTTTAGATTTCATTCCGATCGGTTATTGCGAAAGACAAAGAAGAGAATTCTCGCTATCTCAAATTCTTTCCAAGTATAATTTCTCGTCATTTTTGGAGCAATAGTCCGGAAGACTCATCGCAAGGACAAAGTTTTTGTCGCCTGATGCGATTTCATGCTGCTGAAGAACTTTCACGGATGTGCCGACCGATCTCTGCGTTTTTCTTCTCCGGAAACCGAGTCGCGGCATGTCGCATGTCATCGAAGGAAAGGATCCGCGCAGGCGGCGTGAGAAGAAAATTCCTGGGCGCCTGTTCGGGACACAGGCACAGGACGCCCCCGCGCAGGGGACGACGAAGGATGTCGCAGTCTTGTTCGGTTCATATCCGTTTGCGACTTGGATGGGTCAATTTTTCATGTCGCCGACGCATCAATTTCTGATATCGTCTGACAACTCCTGGACGCTTGTTCGGAATCGACACAAAAAGACCCCGCACGGGCGGTGAGAGAAGGCGGTCAATCGAGAAAAGAGATTGGAAGTGTCGTGAAAGGCTCTTCGACAAAGCGCTTTGAGGCGCCTTGAAACGTCTTGTTTCAGTCCGGATTGCCACGCGATGTCGAAGAAACGGGGCACATCCTGCCCGGGAAGAGCCTGTCACAGAGGTCTTTCGAGCACGGGGAGCACCCGGTCCTCCACCCCTTCGACGAAGGCGGGGATTTCGGCGACTCTCCGGCATCCCATCCTCTTGTAGAAACCCTCCGCGTGGGGATCCGCCACGACCCGGAGCCGAGTCGCCCCGGAGGCTTTGGCGAGATCAATGGTCCGCTCGAAGAGAAGACGCCCGAGACCGGTCCGCTGCCGCTCGGGAATGATCCAGAGATGATCCAGCTCGATCATGTCCTCCTCGTCGGTGGGGACGAGCACGCTGAAACCGAGAAGACACCTGTCCTCCGCGACGTAGTCCACGCAGGAGGACGGAACAGCGCCAGAGAGGGGTTCTTCCACGACGAGCGTGATATGGGCCTCGACGAAGGCCGCCGAGACGGTGAGTTCGGGGAGCCATCTCCGCAGTGTCTCCGCGCTGTAACCCCACGAGGCTTTGGCGGCCCGGGCGATACGGGAAAGAAGCGGTGCGTCGGAACCGCGCCCCGGACGAAACGACAAGGAATCGGACACCATCGGGAGCCCCCTTCGATGTGGGGTTTCTCCCGCCGATTGCAACGCCGGGAAAGCCCCGTTTTTTGCCGGACGACACGCACGCCCGGGATTTTTCGGGAGAAACGCAAACAGCAATGGAGCGTTCGTTCCTGCAGCGCGAAGAAGGTGCACCCGTCCTGCGGCGCCTACGTCGGCATGTCGCAGCGCGGAGCACGCACTTCGGCGCACTTTCACCGCACTCCCGAATGCTAGACCGTGCGGAAGTGCGCCCGGAAGACATCGCGCATGAGGTCCACATCCGGACGCCGGCCGAACCAGAGGGAGAACGCCTCCGCCGCCTGATGCAGGAACATGCCCTCGCCGCCGAGAGTGCGGCACCCCGCCGCAGCCGCCTCCGCAAGGAGCCGTGTCTCGGGAGGATTGTAGACCGCATCGCAGACGAACTGTCCCGGACGCAGCGACGCGGGATCGAAGGGAGAGGAACCTTCGAAGGCCCCCCGCATGCCCATCTTGGTGGTGTTCAGAAGAATGTCCACCTCGCGCACCGCCGCGGCGGGCACGGGTTTGCCTTCCAAAGGGTGCCAGACGCATTTCCCCGGATGGAACGCCTCCACCCTCTCCACGAGTCCCTTCGCTCTGGCCTCGTTGTTGTTGTACACCACGACCCGCTCCACACCTTCCCGGAGCAGGGCGAAGACAAGGGATTTCGCCGCGCCCCCGGCCCCTGCCACGAGAAGGCGCTTCCCCTCGGGGGATTCTCCGAAGGTCTCCTTGAAGGAACGGAGAAATCCCGTGCCGTCCGTGTTGTGTCCCACCAGCCCCGATGCGGTGACTACAATGGTGTTCACCGCGCCGCACTCGGCGGCACCGGTATCGAGCCGGTCCAGAAAGGGAATCACCGTCTCCTTGTAGGGCATGGTGACGTTGGCGCCGACGATGTGAAAAAGGGGCAGCACGGACAGGATGCGTCCAAGCGCCTCCGCGCCGTCGCTCTCCAGGGGGTAGTAGAGGCAGTCCCATTCCCATGCCCGGAACACCGCGTTGTGGAGCCGGGCCGACAGGGAATGCGCCAGGGGATTGCCGAAGAGCACGACGTATTTCGTAGCCGGAGTGGGACAGAAGGTCATGCGGTCCCTCTTTCCTTTATGCCGGACCGCAGCATGCAGTCTTTCCCGCGACGACCCTGGCCATGTGGCTGTTGAACGCCTCGGGGGCGAAACGGGCGAGTTCGAGGGCCGCACGGGAGAGCGTTTCCACATCCACTCCCGTGGAAATACCCATCCGCTCCAGCATGTTCACCAGATCCTCCGTGGCGATGTTTCCCGCGGCACCAGGCGCGAAGGGACATCCTCCAAAGCCGCCGAAGGAGGCCTCGAGGGAGTGGACGGGAAAGCGGAGCGCCGCGTAGACGTTGGCGAGCCCGAGTCCTCGTGTGTCGTGGAGATGAAGGCTCAACTCCAGACCTTCCGGAAGAACCGGGAGGATGTCCTCCCAGAAGGTCTCCATCTGGAGGGGGTCCGCCACGCCGATGGTGTCCGCGAAGATGATGCGGGTGACGCCCAGGTCGGCGGCGCGGTGCACCATGTCCGCCACGCGGGAGACGGGCTGAGGCCCCTCGAAGGGACATCCGAAGGTGGTGGCAAGGGAGAGGAGAATCCGCGGCGCCTTTTCGGCGGCGGCGTATTCTTCGGCGATCTTCGCCAGCTCCGCGAAGGATTCGTCCACGGTGCGCCGCACGTTCTCCCTGTTGTGGGTCTCGCTCACGGAGAGGACGAAATTCACCGCGTCCAGCTCCATCTCCAGGGCAGCCCGGGCACCGAAGGCGTTCGGAACGAGGGCCGTGAGCTGCAGCCCCTCCACCCGCTCCGCCTTGACCGCCGCCACGACCTCCCGGGCGTCCGCCATCTGGGGGATGGCCTTGGGACTCACGAAGGAGGTGACCTCCATCCTCCGGATTCCCGCGGCGAGAAGGGTTTTCACGAGGTCGATCTTCTTCTCCGTGGGAATGAACGTCTTGATGCTCTGAAACCCGTCACGGGGTCCCACCTCGACGAGCTGTACCGTTCTGTTGATCTCTTTCACGATTGCCCCACCTTTCCGGGAAGCGCACGATCTTCCCCGCTTCCGCCCTTCTTTTTCTCCACGTTCGCTTGTACGCTCACTTTTACGTTCAATGCGCGACGTCGGATATCCTCTTCATCTTTAGGAAGCTCTGAAAAATGCCGCGTCAATCTCGGAAAAACGCGATGCGATCTGCAATCGAGAGAGGGTGAATCCTACTCGATCAGAGCTTCCTTATAGAATATAGAAGTGTGGAGTGTCGCTTCAAACGCAACAGAGACGGAGCCGGCTCCAGAGCGACCTCCGCCGGCTTCGTTCCGTACGCTTTCCGAGAGGAGGAATTGCCGCGTCAGGCGGAATCTTCCGGGGACAGCAGCACATCGTTCACCCCGCGGAGTGCCGCCAGAGGAATCTGCCCCGGCGCGGAAGCGGCGGTCCCCACCGCAAAAGTCAGATCGGAGCCGCAGAGCCATCCCATGACGCGGCTCGCCGCGCCGAGTTTTCCCATGGACACGGTAACGAGGGGTGTCTCGGGAAAGAGGCGTCGTGCCTCCAGGGTCGCCGCGAGAAGCGTGAGCACGTCCTCGGGGCGCTGCGGCATGACCGCCACCTTGGCCACATCCGCTCCCGCCTCCACCTGGGCGGCGACGGTGGCGAGAAGCACCTCCCGGGAGGGCGTTCCCTCGAAATCGTGGAAGGAGACGACGAGAAAAATCCCCCGCTCCGCGGCGCGGCGCTTCAGCGCTGCAAGGCGCTCCCGACCGCAGGAGAGCTCCAGATCCACGAAGTCCACGAGCCGTTCTTCCACGGCCGCATGGAAGAGGCGAATTCGGGCGTCCTCGCCGACGGGGCGGAAGCCTCCCTCGGCGGCACTCCTGCAGGTGAAAAGGAGCGGAAGATGTTCCACACTCTCCCGAAGACGGGCCAGAAGTGCCATCGCCTCGCCGGTCCGCTCCGCGCATTCCCAGGCATCCGCCCGCACCTCCAGAAGATCCGGCGCGGCGGCGGCAACGGTCCGTGCTTCCTCCAGAACGCCCTCCGGCGTTCTCCCCACGAGGGGCACGCACACAAGAGGGCGCTCCCCTCCCAGAACCTTGCCCCTTGCCGTCAGGGATCTCGTGGGCATCACGCGCATTTCCCGTTCCTCCCTCTCTCGGACATACGATACCACAGCGTGGAAAACGGCGAAGCACCCCCGGAAGGACACTTCGCCGTCCACGCGTGCGGCAACGAAACACCTACGACGGTCCATCCGTGTCCCGGAGCCGGTCAGGAGGACGCGACGGAGCCTCTTCCTCCGGAAACGGTCTCGTAGGCCCGCCGCAACTCTTCGAGGGAACATTCCTCCAGGGTGCACGTTCCCTTTTCCCGGGGAAGCACCAGAAGAGGAACACCTCTGCGGAATTTCTTGTCCCGGGCGAGAAAGGGAAGCAGTTCCTCCCAGGAGCGGTCAGGGCGATCCGGGAGTCCGAAGAAGCGAAGCAGTTCCGCCACGGTCTCCGCAAAGGCGGTACTGCAGGTCCCGCGCCGTTGTCCCATCTCCAGGGCGACCACGAGCCCCGCCGCAACGGCGTCGCCGTGACGCCAGGCATACTCGGAGGCGCCCTCCAGGGCATGTCCCACGGTGTGCCCCAGGTTCAGCCGGGCCCGAACGCCCGAGGTCTCTTTCTCGTCCTCGGCCACCACGGCGGTCTTGAGCAGAGCGCACTTCCGCACAAGACGGACGAGAGTCTCGGGATCGCGCCGGGAGATCGCCTCCCGCTTCTCCGAGAGCTCCCCGAGGAAGCCCTGGTCCTCGCCGACGCCGTACTTGACGACCTCGGCCAAACCCTGGCGGAAGTCCTCGTCGGGGAGCGTCCGCAGCGTGGCCACATCCATGACGGTCGCCACGGGAGGATAGAAGGCGCCCACAAGATTCTTGCCCTGGGAAAGGTTCACCCCCACCTTGCCTCCCAGGCTGCTGTCCACCATGGCGAGCAGCGTGGTGGGACACTGGAGAAAGGAAACTCCCCGGAGCCAGGTGGCGGCGGCGAAACCCGCCGCATCCCCCACGGTGCCGCCGCCGAGGGCGGCGATGCAGTCACCCCGGTCGATCCCGGCCTCCGCAAGGGCATCGTAGAGCGACCGCACCTGGTCCAGGGTTTTCGCCTCCTCCCCCCGGGGAAGGAGGTGCAGTCCCCGCAAGGGTCTCACGCGGTCTCCGAAGAGAGGGCCGACAAGGTGATCGCTCACCACGAAGGGCCCCTCGGACGGAAGAGTCGGAACCAGCTCGGAAAGCCGGGAGAGGAGCCCCTCTCCCACGAAGACCCTGGCGGGCTCTCCGTCGTGCGCTCCGGAAACGGTCTTCCGGCACGTCTCGCGCTCCCTTCCGGAAAGAGCGTTCTTTTCGCAAATTCCCTTTTCCTCGAGAAGGTGCAGAAGGACCGTCGCCACCTCCGAGGGGGTGCGTTCCTCCGTGTCCACCGTCACGTGTCCCGACGCATAGGCCTCCGCCCGGGAGGCGAGAAGCGCCTCCGCTCTTTCCGGGTCAAGCAAAGGACGCGATTGGGACGAGCCCGCCCGAAAGAGCGCCGTGGACGCCGAGACGGAGAGCATGGCCAGAAAGCCCCGCTCCAGGAGCAGGGAGCGTAGTTCGCGATTCGTCGGCACGCCCCCGCCGAGGGCCACCACGACGTTTCGCAGCGGCAGAAGTTCCTTCACCACCTCCGCTTCGAACGCGCGAAACACCGGCTCGCCCCGGCGGGCGAAAAGTTCCGCCACGGAGAGCCCGGCCCGGCGCTCCACCAGATCGTCCGTGTCCAGAAAGGGAACGCCGAGGTGTTCCGCAAGAAGGCGCCCCACCGTGGTCTTGCCCGAGGCCATGAATCCGCCGAGAAAGACGGGGCAGGAGAACCCCGGACGACCCGCAGCGGCGGCAGGATCGGCATGGACCGTTCCCCGGGACGTCTCCGGAGGTGTCTCCGTCCGTTCCTTCTTCACAGAAGCCACCTCGCGGCCCGCTCCCGATGGGCGGCCACCCGTTCCCGCAGCTCCTCCATCGTGTCGCCGCCGAACTGTTCCAGTATCGCCGACGCCAGAACCCAGGCGGCCATGTTCTCCGCCACCACGCAGGCCGCCGGAACGGCACAGACGTCACTGCGCTCCGCGTGGGCCGAAGCGGGCTTTTTTGTCTCCACATCGTAGGAGCGCAGGGGCTTCACCAGGGTGGGAATGGGCTTCATGGCCGCCCGAAGGACAACCTCGCACCCGTTGGTCATGCCTCCCTCGATGCCCCCCGCACGGTTGGAGAGGCGCTCCCAGCGCCCGTCCCGGACGATGATCTCGTCGTGCACGGCACTCCCCTCCGCTCCGGCGGCGGCGAAACCATCGCCGATCTCCACTCCCTTGATACCGGGAACGGCAAGGAGGGCCGCGCCGAAACGTCCGTCCAGTCGCCGGTCCCATTCCACGCCGCTACCGATCCCGGCGGGAACGTTCCGGAGGGCGACCACGAAGGTTCCTCCAAGGCTGTCCCCGGCCTCCTTCGCGGCACGGATCCGTTCCTCGACGGCCTTTTCGTCCTCGGGAAAGGCACACCCCAGGGAGGAATTCCTCGCGGTACGCCATCCCTCGTCATCTTCGGGAAGCCGGACCAGGACCCCGCCGATGGCTTCCACAGCCCCGGCCACGTCCACGTCCAATTCCGCCAAAAGGCGCCGTGCCAGCGCTCCCGCGAGGGTGCGGGGAGCGGTGGTGCGTGCGCTGGCGCGTTCGAGAACGTTGCGGAACTCCTCATGCCCGTACTTCACAGCCCCCGCAAGGTCGGCGTGCCCGGGGCGAGGGGCGGTGATGCGCCGCACCCCGGCCGCCTCGGGATCGTTGTGCCAAGGACCGAGGGCGGCCTCCCAGAGAGCGGCCTCGGCGTTGTCCAGGGACAACCCGACGGGAGCCCCCGTGGTACGCCCGTTTCGGAGCCCTCCCCAGACCTGCACGGCGTCGCGCTCCAGCGCCATGCGCGGGCCGCGGCCGTAGCCGCGGCGGCGACGGGCGAGTTCGCCCTCCAGATCCTCAAGCGCGAGAGCAAGCCCCGCGGGGAGACCTTCCACGACGACGAGCAATCCCCGTCCGTGGGATTCGCCGCTGGTGAGGAAACGCAGGGTCATAAGACGGCACACTCCCGACAGACAAGAGTTTCCAAGGTCTCGAAAAAGGCGGGATAGGAAATGTCCACGCAGGCGGGATCGTCGATCTCCACCGGTCCCGTCGCGGCGAGCCCCGCCACGGCGAAGGCCATGGCGATGCGGTGATCTCCGAAACTACGCACCCGCCCTCCGGAAAGGCGCACCGGCCCCCGGAGGATCCATCCGTCCTCCAGCTCCTCCACATCCGCTCCGAGCGTCCTCAATCCCTCCGCCATGGCGGCGATGCGATCGCACTCCTTCACGCGAAGCTCCTTCGCGCCGCGAATCTCCGTGATCCCCTTCGCCTGAGTGGCCGCCACGGCGAGCACGGGCAGTTCGTCCACGAGGGAAGGAATTTCCTCGGAAAACACCTTCGTTCCTTCGAGAGAAGCACTCCGTACCAGGAGATCCCCCACGGGCTCCCCGCCGGAGCAGCCTTCCTCCGTCACCTCGATGGCGAGCCCCATGCGCCGGAGCACCGACAGCATTCCCGTCCGGGTCGGGTTGAGTCCGCACCCGGGAAGGCACACCTCCGAATCCGGAAGAATGGCCGCCGCCACGAGCCAGAACGCCGCGGCGGAGACATCCCCGGGGATGCGCCAAGTGCCCCCCCGCACCTCTTCGCAGGGAAAGATCGTGACGGCATCGTCCCGCCTGGTGCAGGGAACGCCGAGGAAGTCGAAAAGCCGTTCCGTGTGATCCCGCGTTCCAAGGGGTTCCACGACGGTGGTGGGTTCCGAGGCGGAGAGTCCCGAGAGCAGGAGGGCGGTCTTCACCTGAGCGCTCGCGATCTGCAGGCGATGTGTTCCTCCCGTAAGGCGCGTCCCCTTGATGCAGAGCGGCAGCGAGGCGCCTCCGGCGCGCCCGTCGATGCGGGCCCCCATGACCCGGAGAGGATCCACCACACGCCCCATGGGGCGCCGCCGCAGGCTCTCGTCTCCCGAGAGCACCGCGTAGAGGCCCGGAACTCCCGCCAAAAGGCCGCAGAGCGTTCTCGCCGTCGTTCCGGAGTTGCCCGCGTCGAGCACATCCCCGGGCTCCAGGAACGCCTCGTTTCGGGCGATGTGTACCGTCCCCGGATCGCAGCGACGGACCGTCACCCCCATCTTCTCCAGACAGGCAAGCGTGGACGCGCAATCCGCACCTCCGGAGAAATTCGCCACCGTCACACCCTCCACCGACAGAGCGCCGAGAAGAGCCGCCCGATGGGAGACGGATTTATCCCCGGGAAGCGTCACGGTCCCCTGGACGGAGTGAGCGGGAACGACGCACCTCATGCGGCCCTCCCCTTGTGGACCACCGTCACCAGACCGTCCCGGGCATTCGCGGCCTCGGCGAGAAGGGCTTCCAGATCCTTCTTCGGCAGGGCGAGCATCTCCTTCAGGGAGGTGATGAACCGCTCCGCCACACGCCGGATCTGGTCTCCGTTGGCATCCACCATGTCCGTCCCCAGCCAGGCCGGTCCGGACGCCACTCTCGTGGCGTCCCGAAACCCTCCGGCAGCCAGGGCGGCAAGGGCCGCGTGGGATTTCTCCTCCGCCTTCGCGGTAAGCACCATGGCCGCCGCCGTGAGAAGGGGGAGATGGCTCACCGTGGCGACGATGGCGTCGTGCTCGTCGGGATCCACCTGAACGGCCTCGGCACCGAGAAGAGGCGCGAGTTCCTCCGCTGCGGCCAGGGCCTCTTCGGAGGTCTCCGCAAAAGGCACCACCGCGCAGCAGGCCCCCTCGAAAAGATCCGGCGCGGCGTTGGCGATGCCGCCGTTTTCTTTTCCCGCCATGGGGTGGAACCCCACGTAACGGCTCCTCCAGGTTCCGCGGAGCAGCTCTCCCGGCTCCACCTTGGCGCTGGAGAGATCCATCACGACCCGGGGTCCCTCAAGGGGCTCCATCGGAGCCAGGTCCGGCCATTCGGAGAAACCGATTCCGGCGTTCCGCCGGAGCGCTCCAAGGACCCGACGATTCGCCTCCTCCAGGCAGCGCATGGGAACGGCAAAGATGAGAACATCCACACCGCGCAGCATGTCCTCCAGATGTTCCGGCACATGGGCGATACCCTTTCGGACCGCCTCGGCCCGCACCGCCGGATCCGCATCCCATCCGGAAACCTGCCGCACGCCTCCCGATCCCCCGAGGCGCAGCGCAAGAGATCCACCCAGAAGTCCCAACCCGAGAATACCCACATGTGCCTGTTTCATTCGCATTGCCGTGTCCTCCTTACGTTCTCGCTCCCTCGCGGACGCACCACTCCGCTCTCTGCGGCGAGCGTCCTCTCGTCCTCTCTCCGGCGCACGGTCCGCGCCGCTCTCTTTCCGCCTCGTCAGATCGCTCCCGATGCCACCGGCGTCGCCGGCGGCATCTCTCCGCACCCAGGGCGGGAGGTCGTTTCCAGGCCGTCCGCCCGGAGAACACTCCGACCGAGGGCGGAGAGCATTCCCTCGATCTGCCCCATGAGCGTCGCGAACTGGGCGGGATTGAGAGACTGGGGACCGTCGGAGAGTGCCTTGTCGGGATCGGAGTGCACCTCCACGATGAGACCGTCCGCCCCCGCCGCGAGAGCCGCGAGGGACATGGGTGCCACCAGGTGTCGGTGCCCCGTGCCGTGACTGGGATCCACCACCACGGGAAGATGGCTCAGAGACTTGACCACCGGGATGGCGGAGAGATCCAGCGTGTTCCGCGTGCGGGTCTCGAAGGTGCGGATGCCCCGCTCGCAGAGGATGACCCGGAAGTTGCCCCCCGCGAGGATGTACTCCGCCGCCTGGAGCCATTCGTCGATGGAGGCGGACATGCCTCGCTTGAGAAGGACCGGCTTGTCCACCTTGCCCAGTTCCTTGAGGAGGGAGTAGTTCTGCATGTTTCTGGTACCCACCTGAAAGATGTCCACGAAGGGAAGGAGCAGTCCCACCGATTCGGCCTCCATGACCTCCGTCACCAGGGGAAGCCCTGTCTCCTTCCGGGCCTCGCAGAGCAGGCGGATGCCCTCGTTGCCCATGCCCTGGAAGGAGTAGGGGTTAGACCGGGGCTTGAACGCTCCGCCCCGCAGAATCGCCGCGCCGGAGTCCTTCACGGCGAAAGCGGTCTCCAGGATCTGCTCCCGGCTCTCCACCGAGCAGGGACCGGCCATGACCACCGCACCGCTCCCGCCTACGGAGATCCCCGGTGCCACTTCCACGGGGCGGGTGCCGCTCCAGAGATCCCGGCTCGCCAGCGGGAAGGAACTTTTCGTCTCCACCACGCGACGCACCCGAGTATCGGCGGCGAGGCTCGCCATCTCCTCCACGCGGGCGTCCACGAGAATGAAGTACACGTCCTCGCAGGGAACGAGCCGAGCGTAGCACCCGCGCTCCTCCGCGCGCTGGATCATTCGTGCCATGTCTCCCTTGGGGCAGCTGCGGTCCACTTCCAGAATCATCATCGTTCGAGCACCTCCTCGAAAATCTCTCTCCCCCGAAGGGGAAAACGAAAAAGGCCGGATTCGGTGGGAACCCGAATCCGGCCTTGCCTTCTTTACCTCTTCCCGGTTGCTTTCGGAGGATCTTCGACGTTTCAGGCCGCCCGGCCCTTCCGTCCTCCTCCCGAGAATACACTTTCCGCCCCCGGTCTGCCGAATATCGGTGTTCCCAAATGCGAAGGGCCACTGGCGTAATACCGCCACTGGCCGCTGGTAAAGGAGAACACGTAATAATATCGGGAGTCAGGGAGAGAAGATACCGCACTCCGGAGGCACTGCGCGTCGTTCCCGGAAGAACTGTTCCTCTGCATGAACACTTCTCTGTTCTGAGAACGCATCGCCCTGCCTCCCTTCAGCTCGGATTTTTGTGTTGTGGAGCACTCTACACGCTTCTTCCGAACATGTCAAGTGGTTGTTGCGAAATTGTCATCCGGAGGCACCTCCTAGAATAAAGTTGTCACAACTGGGAGCAGAAATAGCCCGAAAAGTTGTGATGATAATAGGGGCATGCAGGTTGAGAGTCGCCGAGTGTAGCCTTGGGATGCGAATCTCATCAAGGAGTCTGGCGCCTCACCTCCTTCCATACCGCCGGCGGTCCTGAAAAAACCCGTCACACGGTTTCCGGATGGAGATACGGCACCCCTGAGGCCCTCCATACCTCGGACAAACGCGACAGCTCCGCGTTTCCAGTCCTTTTACGGAGCATTCTTTCGGGATTTCTCCAGAGGCAGCTCTTGCGATGACGGAGTATCCTCTATAGCGTCAACCTTCCACAAGAGGGGTTCGTCCCCCTGAACCCATAAAGCACAAGGACAGATTCGGCACAACCGCTGCGTGCCACTTCTTCCAATCCTTCCAAAGACACGAAAAGGCCGGGGGGCTCCCCCGGTCTTTTCGTGCGTGCCCCCGTCCGAACGAACCCGGAAACACCCGGTCCTTTCCGGAAGGCAAAGGGAGAGGGGCGATGCATGCCCCCTCTCCCGGAAAATTTCTCCATCACTCGTTTTTGATCTCCACGACTTTTCCCTCGTCCCGGCCCTTCCGGGCAAGGCGGATCGTCATGACACCGTTCTTCACGGAAGCTCTCACTTTTTCGGGATCCACCTCGGCGGGCATGGCGATGCTGTAGTTGATCTTCGTCGCCCGTTTCCGGCAGTGGTAGGTCCGTCCCTCGGGACACTCCTCCGCGACCTCCTGGCTCGACCGTACAAGAAGCCGATCAGCGAAGGCCCGGACCTCGATCTTCTCGGGATCGATTCCCGGCACATCCAGGGAAACCACCACTTCGCCGTTTTCCTCGTACATCTCCACCGGCAGGGACGTGTTCGCCGCGTTGAAGAGATCCGAAAAACTCCGGAAGAACTCGTCCACCTCGGGCATGAGACTCATGGACGCGGGCCTGGAATACCTCACAAGACTTCTCATTGTCGTTCCTCCTCCCTCGTTCCGATGTTCATCGTCGGAACATCGGTT
>NZ_JARKPW010000127.1:0-16595 GCF_029975095.1 Aminiphilus sp. | reverse complement strand
ATCTTGCCGGGATTGAGGATATTGTTGGGGTCGAAGGCGAGCTTGACCCGACGGATGAGGGCCATTTGCGCCTCGTCGAGAAAGAGGGGAACATAGTCGCGACGCTTCAACCCGACCCCGTGTTCTCCCGTGAGTGTCCCGCCGAGTTCCCGCACCAGTGCGTAGAGATCCCCCCTGGCCCTTTCGAGAAGCACTTCCCAGGAAGCGTTTTCCTCTTCGAGGTAGAGGGAGACGTGCATGTTGCCGTCCCCGACATGCCCGTAGGCCACATGGGAAATGTCCCGTTCCCGGGTGATCGCCGCGAGCCCTCCCATGAGGGGGGCAACAGCGCTGGTGGGAACCACGATGTCCTCGTTGATCACCTGGACGGGAGCGTAGGCCCAGGTAGCCTCGGCAACGGATTTTCTCGCCTTCCACAGTTTCTCCCGCGTGTTCCGGTTGTCCGCTACGAAGACTTCGAGAGCCCCGTGGGCAAGGCACAGGTCACCAACCCGCTCGTAGTCATCGGCCAGAATTGATGTGCCCCCGCCTTCGAGCTGAATGATGAGATGCGCCTCCGCCTCGTGACATGGCATGGTGGTGTTCAGATAGCGTTCCACCAAAAGGATGGACCGGCGGTCCATGAACTCGATGGAGGAGGGGAGAATCTTTCCCTCGGTCATGATGCGAGGAACGAAACGCATGGCCGTCTCCACGTCCCGAAAAGGAACGAGAAGGTCCACTACCCTGGAGGGAAGGGGAAGGAGCTTGAGGACGATTTTGGTGATCACCGCGAGCGTCCCCTCGGAGCCCACGAGGAGGTGCGCGAAGTCGTAGCCCGTCACGTCCTTGCGGCGTTTGCCGCCGAACCAGGTGACGGAACCGTCCGCGAGCACCGCCTCCAGGGCGAGCACCGACGCGCCGGTGGGGCCGTACTTGATCACCTTGTTACCTCCGGCGTTCTCCGCCACGTTGCCGCCGATGAAGGAGGCGTCGCCGCTGCAGGGATCTCCCGCATAGAGCAGGCCTTCCCTTGCGGCGGCGCGGTTGATGTCCGCCGTCACCACACCGGGTTCGACGGTGATAGTGAGGTTCTCCGTGTCCACTTCGAGAATGCGGTTCATCTTCTCGAAGGAGAGGATGATGCCGCCGCAGGCGGGAACGGCGCCGCCGGAGAGCCCCGTGCCGGCTCCCCGGGGTGTCACGGGAATGCGCCGCTCGTTCGCGAAAGAGAGAAGGGCACTCACCTGCTCGGTGGTCTCGGGACAGAGCACCGCCTCCGCGAGGTGCGGGCGGTGCCAGAGATGCGCCGCCACTTCGTCTCGGGAATAGACAAGGCGTTTCTCCTCCTCGACGGTCACGTTGCGTTCACCCAGGATCTCCCGGAGACATCGCACCGTCTCGGAAGTGACCGGCGCATAAGCGGTTTTCGACATGAAAAGGCTCCTCTCTTCACAAGGATTACGTGCGCGGCAACACTTTCGGCACGAGCAGCCCTTCGTTCCGTCTCCCGGCCCCCGGAGATCGGACAATCTTCCTCTTCGCTCCCCCGCCCCTCCGGTCCACGAGCTTATTGGATACATCTGAACTCCTCAAAGAGTTCGGTCCATTTTCACGGCTTCCAGGACGAGACATCGCCGCCCCGGTTTGTCTTCGTGGAGCATACTGCGTTTCTCTTGGAACAAGCGCGTTCGAGCGTGTAGAGCATACTACGGAAACGCTGACGAAACGGGGCAAAAGTTTTCGTTACGGAGCAGGAGTCCCAAATCAAGTTATACAGGAAAGCCGCTTTTGTGTCCATGTATCATTTCCCAAATTCCTCCGAATATGCTATATTTTCTCTACTCAAATCCTAATTCAGCCTCGGTCATTTCCTGCATACGGTATGCACTAAATCGAGGAGAATTGAAGGAGCTGATGCCGAAGCCGGGACGCAGAAGAGACGGAGAAAGCGCGCCTGGGATGGTTCGTGCACGGCTTTCCGCCGTGCGGAGCGCACTTCGCCGGAACCGGGGCGGAGCAAAAGCGCCTGTGCATTGTGATGCAAGGAGGTATGCACATGTTGCGGAAATGGTTGACGGCGGCCCTGCTTGTCGCCGCTCTTCTCGCGGCCGGAACAGCCATGGCGGCGGACACCTACAAGATCAAGCTCGCGTATGTGGTTCCGGAGACACAGTCCACCCACATCGCAGCCAAAGATGTCTTCAAGCCCTATGTGGAAGAGGCGTCCCAGGGGCGCATCACGGTGGAACTCTACCCCAACGGCCAGCTCGGCGGCGACCGCCAGGCCATCGAAGGCGTCCAGCTCGGAACGATCCACATGACGATCCCAGCCGTGGCAGTTCTCTCGGGGTTCGAGCCCAAGTTTCAGGTCTTCGACCTTCCCTTCCTCTTCAAGGACAAACAGGCCGCCTACAACGCCCTCGACGGCGAACTCGGGCAGAAACTGAACGAACAGCTTCTCACGCTGGGCATCCGCAACCTCGCCTACGCGGAGAACGGCTTCCGCCACACATCGAACAACCGAGGTCCCATCACCAAGCCGGAGGACCTCAAGGGGCTCAAAATCCGCACCATGGAGAACCCCGTGCACATGGCCACCTTCCGGGCTCTCGGCGCCAACCCCACGCCCATCAGCTTCGGCGAACTCTACACGGCCCTGCAGCAACGAACCGTGGACGCCCAGGAAAATCCCATTCCTCTCGTCTACACCTCCAAGTTCTACGAGGTCCAGAAATACTACTCACTTACAGGGCACGTCTACGCCGCCACGGCAGTGCTGATCAACGACGGCTTCTTCTCGAAGCTTCCGGACGATCTCAAGCAGGTCCTCGTCGAAGGCGCGGCACGGTACCGCGACGCACAGCGCAAGCTCTCGGATCAGCAGGACCAGGAGATGATCGAGGCACTCAAGAAGACGGGCATGGAAGTCAACGAGCTGACCTCCGAAGAGAAGGATCTTTTCATTCAGGCCACACTTTCCGTCTACGACGAATTCAAGGACAAACTCGGCGAGGACCTCATCGAGTTGGCCAAGAAGGCTAACCAGTAAACCCGCAGGGGCGTCGGCGCACATCACACCCCCGACCACGAAGATCGACCCGGGCACCTCGTCGCCGGAACGCCCCACCGGGCGTTCCGGTTCTTCTCCCGCAATCCGCGCAAAAGGAGACATGCCATGGTCAGGAAGATATGGAACCACTTCGAGGAATACCTTCTCGTGGGCAGCCTCGCCTTTTCGGTGGCGCTCGTCTTTCTTCAGGTTGTCATGCGCTACGTGTTTCAGCAATCCCTCTCATGGAGCGAGGAACTCGCCCGCTATCTCTTCCTCTGGCAAATCTGGATCGGTGCGAGTTTTGCCGTCAAGGAACGGCGCCATCTCCGGATCGAAATGCTTCTGAACGCCCTGCGGGGGCGCTCCCGTATCCTCGGAGAGATGGCGGTACTCCTCGTGTGGTTCGGCTTCAGCGTTTTTCTCGCCTACAAGGGAACGGAGCTGACCTCCATCCTCTTCCTCCGGGGACAGGTTTCGCCAGCCATGCGCATTCCCATGGGGTACGCCTACGCAGCGGTCCCGGCGGGGTGCATTCTCATGGCGATCCGCCTGCTGGAGGAACTGCACGACCTCTTCCGTACCCTCGCCTCAAAGGAGGAGGTGTCCTGACATGGACATTCTGGTGCTCTTCGGTTCTCTCACGTTCTTTCTCACCTGCAGCATTCCCATCGGTATCGCTCTGGGACTCGCTACAGCCCTGACCCTGGCCACAACGAGCGACATTCCTCTCATTCTCATCGCCCAGAACGCTTTCGCCGCTCTCGATTCCTTTCCCCTGTTGGCCATTCCCTTCTTCATGCTCGCGGGATCCCTCATGAGCTACGGGGGTATCTCGCGTCGTCTGGTAGCCCTCGCGGAAGGTCTCGTTGGCTTCATTACAGGCGGACTCGCCATGGTGACCGTGGTGGCGTGCATGTTCTTCGCCGCCATCTCCGGATCGGGACCTGCCACGGTGTCCGCCATCGGATCCTTCATGATCCCAGCCATGCACGCCCGCCGCTACGACGACGCCTTCGCGGCGGCACTCACCGCCGCGGCGGGATCCATCGGCGTCATCATTCCTCCGAGCATT
Organism: Aminiphilus sp.; assembly: GCF_029975095.1. Classification (NCBI taxonomy): domain Bacteria; kingdom Thermotogati; phylum Synergistota; class Synergistia; order Synergistales; family Aminiphilaceae; genus Aminiphilus; species Aminiphilus sp. The sequence continues at coordinate 12,489 of NZ_JARKPW010000127.1, read as the reverse complement.
CCTTTCGTCATCTTCGGCGTCGTCTCCGGAGCCTCGGTGGGAGAGCTCTTCATGGCGGGCATCGTTCCGGGCATCGTCATCGGCTGCGCACTCATGGGCGTCTCCTACATCATCGCACGAAAGAAAGGTTTCGCCGCCTCCGCCAAGGAAGGACCTCGCAAGAGCCTCTGGGCTTCCTTCAAGGAGTCGGTCTGGGCTCTCATGGTTCCCGTGATCATCCTGGGAGGCATCTACGGAGGCATCTTCACCCCCACCGAGGCAGCCGTGGTGGCAGTGGTCTACGCCCTTCTCGTGGGACGTTTCATTTATAAGGAACTCGACTTCGCCAATCTCTACGCCGCGTTCAAGGATGCCACCCTCGTGAACGGCGCCACCACCTTTATGATCGGCCTCTCCATGTCCTTCGCAAGCTACCTCGCCATGGAGCAGATCCCCCTGCGCATCGGCGAATGGTTCACGAGCATGGCCACCTCTCCGGCGCTCGTGCTGCTCCTCATCAACGGACTTCTGCTCGTGGTGGGCTGTTTCGTGGACAACATCTCCTCCATGATCATCCTCACGCCCATCCTCCTCCCCGTGGTAACCCGAATGGGGGTGGATCCGGTGCATTTCGGCCTGGTCATGACCGTTGCCCTGGCAACGGGATTCGTCACACCTCCCTACGGCGCGAATCTTTTCGTCGCCTCGGCGGTCTCCGGAGTGAACATAGAGCGCATCTCCCGGAACGTCTTTCCCTTCATTCTTGCCATGATCGGGTGCCTTCTTCTCTTCACCTACGTCCCCGGCGTGAGCATGGGGCTGGTGCAACTGTTGCTGCGGTAGCGGAGAGGCTCCCGTGAAGGATACCGGCATTCCGCACACGTTCCGGATACCCTACGGCGAAGGAAGAATCGCCGCGACACTCCCCGGAGAACGCCTTCTCGGAGTTTTTCCCTCCAGCACGGCGCCGCCGCTGGCACATCTCGAGGAATGTCTCCGGGAGACACTGCTCCATCCCACGGGAACACCACCCCTTCGGGAACTCGCCCGGGGAGCACGCTCCGTGCTCATCCTCTGCGACGATCTCACCCGGGACACGCCTGCGGACCGCATCCTTCCTCCGTTGCTCCGGGAACTGGCCCAGGGAGGTGTCTACGAGGAGGCGGTGACGATCCTCTTCGCCACGGGTTCCCACCGTGCACTGTCACCCCGGGAGGTCACCGCGAAGGTCGGAGAGCGTGTGGCCCGGTCCGTCGCTTCGGTGAGCCACGACCCCGGAGGACATCTCGTCTCCGTGGGCGTCACGTCGGCGGGAACCGCTCTTCGGGTAAATCCGCTGGTCAAGGCGGCGGATCTCGTCCTCGCCGTGGGAAGCATCCTTCCCCACCGCTACTGCGGCTGGTCCGGAGGAGGCAAGATCGTCCTTCCCGGAGTCTCTTCCCTGGAGGCGATCGCGGCCATGCATCTCCGCGTCACCCGTGATGCTTCGATCCGCCTCGGTGCTCCGGACAACGCGGCCAGGCGGGAGATGGACGAGGCAGCACGCCTCGCGGGGCTACAGTTTCTCGTGAACGTCCTCGTCAATGCCGACGGAGCCGTGGCGGATCTCGTAGCGGGAGATCCCGTACACGCCCACCGGCTCGGAGTGGAGAAAGCCCTACGTCTCTTCGGCACGTCCGTTCCGGAGGCGGACATCGTCATCGCCGGAGCCCATCCGGAGGACCGGGACCTCTGGCAGGCGGGGAAGGCTCTTTACGCGGCGGAACTACCTCTCCGCCCCGACGGAGAGATCATCCTCGTCGCCTCCATGGACGAAGGTACGGGAGAACATCGGGAATTCGCGGAGCTGCTCGGGTTCTCGACAGAGGACATCCTCCGGCGCCTGGAGAAAGGCGAGACGAACAACCTCCTCGCGGGGGCGGCGGCCTTCGCCCAGGCCCTCGTCCTGGAGAAAGCCCGTGTCTCCGTGGTGACCAGGGGGCTCCCGGCGGAGACGGCACGGCGAGCATCGCTCACCCCGTATGCTACACTTCAGGAAGCACTCGACGCCGCTTTGGTCCGACATCCCTCGGGGAGCGTCCTCGTCCTTCCCGACGCCCCGAAGAGTCTTCCTCTTCCCCGGCGCACCTCCGCCGACGCACCACGAAAGGACGGATGATCGATCGTGCATCCCCGAAGAAACCTTACCGAATGGGCCTATTTCACCATCAAAAACCAGATCCTCCAGGGAATCCTCGAACCGGGAACCCCCCTTCTGGAAGAGACGCTCTCGGCTCGGCTCGAGATCAGCCGCACTCCCGTCCGGGGAGCCCTCACGCGACTCGTCGCGGAGGGGCTTGCGGCCTCCCGGGAGGACCGAACGCTCCAGGTTCCCGTCCTCACCCTGCAGGATCTGGAAGAAACCTTCGTGGCACGCCGCACCATCGAAGGAACGGTAATGGAGCTCGCCTGCGCCGCCGTGAACGAGCTCCACCTGAACCGCCTGGAACACCTCATCTGGAACGAAAAGATGGCCCTCCACGCCCAGGACGGAGCGCTCACCGCCGCGAACGACCGCATGTTCCACACCTATCTCGCGGAGATGTCCGGCAATTCTCTCTTCGCCGAGTTCGTCTCCCGCATCAACGCCAAGGTCTCGCTTCTCCTCGCCCTCAGCAGAACCCTCGGCGCCCCCGTGGCATTGGCCCTGAAAGAACACGAGGAGATCGTCACGGCTCTTCGCTCCGGCAATCCCGCCGCAGCAAAAAACGCCATGCTCCGTCATCTCCACTGCGTGGAAAAACGCATCCGGGAGGTTCTTCCCACGGACACACCGGAAGATCTCCCGGGACAGAGACTTCGAGAGGAGGTTGCCCCATCGTGAACGCATTTCGCCCTGCAAGCCGCATGCGAACCATTCCTCTGGAAGGAGGCATCCGGGAGATTCTCGCCCGCGCCACAGAACTGGAGAAGGCCGGGCGCTCCGTCATCCACATGGAGATCGGACGCCCCGACTTCGCCTCCCCAGACTGCGCCGTTCGAGCCGCCCAAGCCGCGTTGGAGGCTCGGGACGTCCACTATACGGACATGGCGGGAACGGAGGAACTGCGCTGCGCTATCGCGGACAAGCTCCGCCGTGAAAACGGCCTCGACGCGGACCCGGCAAGAGAGATCGTGGTCACTGCAGGCGCCATCGAGGCCCTGATGATGACTTTCCTCACCGTCCTCGAACCAGGCGAGGAGGTGCTCGTCCCCGCCCCCTTCTTTCCCGCCTACGCGGATCAAATCTCCCTCGCCGAAGGCGTGCTCGTTCCCGTTCCCTGCCGCCTCGAGAAGGATTTCCGCCTCCAGGTGGAGGACGTCGCGGCGGCACTCTCCCCGAAAAGCCGCATTCTTCTTCTCAACACGCCGAACAATCCTTCCGGGGCGATTCTCCACCGGAGCGATCTCGAGGCACTCGCAACTCTCGCTGCGGAACGGAACCTCCTGGTCATCGCCGACGAATGCTACGAGAAATTCCTCTACGACGGCACACACGTGAGCATGGCAAGCCTTCCGGGCATGCGGGAGCGCACCGTCACCATCAACGCCGCATCCAAGGCGTTCTCCATGACGGGATGGCGCGTCGGCTACGCCCACCTTCCCGCCGCCGTCAAACCCTACGCCGTGAAGGTGCACCAGAACCTCTCCACCTGCGCATGCAGCTTCGCCCAGGCGGGTGTGGCCGAGGCATTCCGTTCCGCGGAAGAGGACGTGCGGACCATGATCGCCGAATACCGGCGGCGGCGCGACGCCGTCGTCGAGGCGCTTCGACGCATCCCCGGCATGGAGTTCACCGTACCCCAGGGCGCGTTCTACGCCTTCCCCTCGGTACGGCGTTTCGGCATGCCCGATGGAGAGTTCTGCCGGTACATTCTTGAAGAGGCCGGTGTGGCCATCGTGCCGGGAAGCGTCTTCGGCGCCCCCGATTTCGTGCGCATCGCCTACTGCCGCTCCCTGGAGGACGTGGAGGAGGGAATGCGCCGCATCGCCGCCGCCATATCAGCCCTGTGAGAACACGCTTGCACGGGGTAGAGAAGGGGAGTATGCTTCATCAACGTTGCCTTTACGAAACACGTGTTTCTTTTTGGTCTGCTCTCCGATAGGAATTCCTCCATCGGGGCGTGCGACGCAGGCGGAAAAGCGGCATCTCGGGAGGTGGCCCCAGGAGAGCGGAAAGAGCGGCGCAGTGGAACGACGACGAAAAAGACCGGGGAGTACGGTGGCGAAAGAGATCCTTCGCACCCGTGGAATCCCCGAAAGCGGTGCCGAGGATATTTCGGTACGGACGCGCAGGAAACCTGCGACGTGATTCGAGGGAGGTCGAAAACCATCATGACGACGAAACGCATGAGCATTATGGCGACGGCACTGCTTCTGGCAACGCTTTTCACCTCGGCGGCCTTCGGGGCGGTGGAGATCAAGATCGGACACGTACTGAATCAGGACCACGCCTGGAATGTGTGCCTCACAGGCTTCGCCGAGGACGTGGCGAAGGAGACCGAAGGGCGGGTGGTGGTGAAGATTTATCCCGGCGCACAGTTGGGTAACGAGAAGGACGTCATCGAAGGTCTGACCCTGCAAACCGTGGATGGTGGCCTCATCGGCGGTGGTTCCTTCCAATCCCTGGATCCCAAATTCGGCATCGAAGCCCTGCCCTATGCGTGGAAGGATCACGAGACGGCCTACAAGGCCATGGACGGCAGGATCGGCGCGATGCTCCTGGACATCCTCGCCAAGAAGGGCATCAAGGGACTGGCCTGGTGGGAGAACGGCTTCCGTCACATTACCAACAGCCGAGGCCCCATCGCCGTCCCCAAGGACATGGAAGGGCTCAAGATCCGGGTAACCCCGGACAAGATGCGCCTGGATACCTTCAAGACCCTGGGTTCCTCTCCCATGCCCATCAACTTCGGCGAACTCTACACGGCACTCCAGCAGGGCGTGGTGGACGCCCAGGAGAATCCCCTGGCGATCATCGCTTCCAGCGCCTTCTACGAAGTGCAGAAATACCTCTCCTTGAGCGGACACATCTGGGGATCGGCGCTCCTCTGCGTGAACAACAGCGTGTGGAACAAGCTCTCCGACGCGGACAAGACCACGGTGGAGCGCCTCGCCGTCAAATGGCGCGACGAGGAACGACGTCAGATCCTGTCTCAGGAGGAGACGTTCCTCACTCTTCTGAGGGACAAGGGAATGCTCGTGAACGAGGTGGACAAGGCAGCCTTCAAGGCGGCGGTGCAGCCCGTGTGGGCCGAGTACGAGGGGGTCTTCGGCAAGGAGCTGATGGACCTCGTCCGGGAATATGGCGACTGAGTTCGTCAACCGGCTCTTTCGGGCGGTGGAGGGGCTTCTCTCCATCGCCCTTCTCGCCGTCTTCGCGGAAGTGGTGATCGAGGTGGGGGCGCGCTACCTCTTCCACGTGCCCCTTCCCTGGGGCGCCGAGGTCTCCCAGACACTCCTCGTGTGGATCACCTTTCTCGGCGCCGGTGCCGCCCTGCGCCGGAACGAGCACATGGGAGTGACCCTCGTTCTGGACGCCCTGCCGCGACATGTCGCCCGGATTCTCGCCTGTCTCGGCAACTGGGGTGTGCTGGCTTTTCTCGTGGTGGGGCTCGTCTCGGGGTACGAGGTGGTACTGCGCACCTGGCCCCTGCGCACCACGACGCTGCAACTCCCTGCGGGCGTGCTCTATCTCGCCTTTCCCGCGGGATGTCTGCTCATGCTCCTCGGACTGGGAGTACGGAGCTTTCTCCCCTTTCCGCGGAACGCGGAGAAAGGCGGGAGGCGATCATGCTGACCCTTCTCGCCGTCATGGCCCTGGGCATCGCTGCTGGAATTCCCATCGCCTTCGCCATCGCCGCCTCCGGCGCGGCCTACCTGCTCTTCGAGTCCACCGTACCACTTCTCGTGGTGGCCCAGCGCATGGTGGTGGGAGTGGATTCGTTCACCCTGCTCGCAATCCCGCTCTTTCTTCTCGCAGGAAGCCTCATGGCCGAAGGGGACATCACGCCCCGGATCATGCGCTTCGCCTCCACCCTGGTGGGACACATCCCCGGCGGTATGGCCATGGTCATGGTCGTGTCCTGCATGTTCTTCGGAGCCATCTCCGGCTCCGGAGTGGCGGACGTGGCCGCCATCGGCTCCATCCTGCTTCCCGCCATGAAAGAACAGGGCTACCGCCCTCCCTTCAGCGCGGCGCTTCTGGGATGCTCCGGAGCCCTCGCAACCATCATCCCCCCCAGCATCGTCATGGTCATTCTGGGCGTGACCATGGGCACCTCCATCGGCAAACTCTTCCTCGGCGGTGTTCTTCCGGGGCTCGTCACGGGAGGCGCCCTCATGGGCATCGCCTACCTCTTCGCCCTGCGGGAAAAGTATCCCCGCCTTCCGAAGGCCGGCTGGAACGAGCGTCTCGCCGCCCTCCGAGGTGCAGCCCTTCCGCTGCTGGCCCCGGTGATCATTCTGGGAGGCATTCTCAAGGGCATCTTCACCGCCACCGAGGCGGGCGGCGTCGCAGCCCTCTACGCACTCTTTCTCGCCATGTTCGTCTACCGGAAGGTGACACCCCGGAGAGTTCTCGAACTCTCCCTGGAAGTGGCGCGCACCAGCGCGGTCGTTCTCTTCATCATCGCCGCGGCGAACCTCTTCGGATGGATCCTCGCCGCCGAGGACATTCCCCAGAAAGTCGCAACGGCCATCCTGGCCATCTCGAACAACTACTGGGTGGTCCTGCTGCTCTTCAACCTGCTCCTCCTCGTGTTGGGCATGTTCATGGAGACCATCGCCATTATCATCATCGTGCTCCCCATCTTCCTGCCCATCCTCAACCAGCTCGGCGTCGACCCCGTTCACCTGGGCGTCATGGTCTGCGTGAACCTCGCCATCGGGGCCAACACACCCCCTCTCGGCGTGGATCTCATCGCGTCCTGCAAGATTGCGGGAGTCCGCTACGAGGACTCCTTCCGCTTTCTCGCGCCACTTCTCGCGGCCATGACAGCGGTGCTCGTCCTCATTGTACTCGCCCCCGGCTTCGTCACCTGGTTTCCCAACGCGTTCATCCGGTGACGACCGATACCATGCAACGATATTCCTCTGCGCACGACAGGAGGCCGCTCATGTTCGACACACTGCGGGAAATTTTTACGCGCCCTGCACCCTTCGGAGTCTACACGGCTCCAGAGCTGTGGGCCGATGAACACACTTCGGAGAAAATGCTTGAATACCACCTGAACCCCGAGATCGACCTCGCCTCGCGGAAACACGTCTTCATCGAACGCTCCTCGGCATGGATCGCCGCCACGTTCGGCGTGAACACCACTACCTCCGTCGCCGACTTCGGCTGCGGTCCAGGGTTGTACACCACAGCACTGGCCGAACGGGGAGCCCGAGTCACGGGAATCGACTTTTCCTCCCGCTCCCTTCGCTACGCGGCGGAAAGGGCGGTGGAAAAAGGGCTCCAGATCCGGTACATCCAACAGAACTACCTCGATCTGGAGACGGAGGACCGTTTCGACCTGATCCTTCTGATCATGTGCGATTTCTGCGCACTCAGTCCGGAACAGCGGCACGGCCTCGTCCGGAAGTTCACGACACTCCTGAACCCCGGAGGCGCCGTCCTGCTCGATGCCTACACCCTGAACGCCTTCGCCCTCCGGGAGGAAACCATCCGCTGCGAAAAGAACCTGCTGCACGGATTCTGGTCCCGGCAGGACTATTACGGCTTTCTGAACGTCTTCAAATATGAGCGCGAAAAGGTCGTTCTGGACAAGTACACCATCGTGGAGCCGTCGCGCACCCGGGCGATCTACAACTGGCTCCAGTATTTCAGCCCGGAGACGCTGATCCGGGAACTCGAGTCCGGAGGCCTCGTGGTGAAACATCTCCTCTCCGACGTGGCGGGCACTCCCTTTTCGGAGACGTCGCAGGAAATGGCGATCATCGCTCGAAAACCCTGAAAAGCGGAAAAACTTTAGGAACCTCTGAACAAGGCTGCGTCAGCCCCGCAAGGCGCCTCGCAGAGCTAATGCGACCCGAGAGTCAAGGAAAAGCGGAAGGTCTTTCTTCAGAGCTTCCTTTACATTACAAATCCGGCGTCGAAAAACGCCGCACGACCCTCGATAGCGAGGCCGTGCGGCGCATGCATATCTGCCTCTTGATCAAACCGGATTGCACATAAAGGAACTCTTGTTTCCTTCAGTTTGCCGGCTTTGCGTCGGTATCGTCGGAAAACGTCGCCTCCAGCAGCGTCCGCAGAAGGTCTTCCGTCATGTTGGAATACACCTCACCGCGAAATGCGATGACCACCCCCTGCGAACAGGGTCCCAAACAGGACGACCGCACCACGACCACCCGATCGGAACATCCGAGTTCCTCCACGACCCGGGACGCCGTAGACAGAAACGCCCCGCTACAGGGACCGCACACAAGAAGTTTTTCCGCGGCGCCGGCCTCCGCCGGCACGAGACCGACCATCCCGACGAAAGCCGACCCCAGAAACAGGAGGACTGCCACTGCGGCAATGCCCCACGCTTTGTACGTCACAACTCCCACCTCCCCGAATCTCCGCATCGCTCTTCGCGCCCGGAACGCTCCGAATGCCGTCCTTCCCTCGGAGATGCGACTATTCTGGAGAGTGGTGGCGTTTCGCGCATTGTGGGAAATACGGAAACGTCGTTTCTTTTTCATCCGGTCAGGGTATGACCTCTCGAAACGGAAGATGACCGGAGCCATCGAGGCGCTTCTCCACAGGCCGGAACAACAACGTCCTCGCGGAACCGGCACAACGCTCCGTCACCGGCGGATGCGCGGCTCCTCCGCCGTCTTCTCCACGACGCCCAGGTAGCTCAGGTAGTCCACGAAAACGTTCGCATCCGTGTATCCCGTGTCGTAGCCACGCCCCACCGCGTCCTTGATTTCCCTGAGCACCGAGTAACCGTCCCCGCCGTTCGCCAGGAAGCTCAGGGTGACGAAGCGGTACTGCTTCGCCTTGTCGAGAGGCTTGCCGTCCACGAGAACGTCCCTGGCCGTTCCATCCGTGAAGGTGGCGGTCAGGCCCGAAAAATGGGGAAAGCCGCCTTTGCCCGCGGAGACCTTCGCGGCGGAGTCCAGGAAACGCTGCAGGTCCTCGCCGGAAAGATCGAGCGTATAGAGGGTGTTCCCGAAGGGAAGCACCGTGAGCACGCTTCGGTAGGAGATGTCCCCTTCGGGGATGGAGGCGCGGATGCCGCCACCATTGAGAAAAGCCACACTGGCGTTGGTCTTCCAGCGCATGGCGTCGGTGAGGAGGTGCGAGAGGTTCGTCTCGCCGCTCCGCACATGGTCGCGCTCGCCGTCGAGCAGGATCTTCGTCTCGCCCACTTTTCTGTCGAGCCCCTCGGAGCCGACCTCGGCGAAATAGTCCAGCGCCGCGGCGACCTCCGGATCGGCGGGAACAGGGTCTGCCACAAATCCGTAGACGGCCTTCCCCGCCGCGTCCTTTCCTGTCTCCTTTTTCACGTTGATGGGAAGAGCCTTCCACGTCGCGGCGATGATCCGGCCCTGCTCCACCTCCAGATCCAGACGCCCGAGATATTCCCCGTAGGCTCCCGCCTGCACGACGATGGCACCGCCCACGCGCTGCAGGTCGTCGAAAAGGGTGTGGGAGTGCCCGTCCACGATCACGTCGAGGCCGGGAATCTTCGCCTCGGCGAGGGATTTCGAGGTGGTGACCCCCTCGTCCTCGGCGCCGACGGGCCATCCCAGGTGGGTCAGGGCCACCACCACGTCCGCGCTCTTCGCCAGAACAGGCACGAGCGCCCGGGAGACCTCGGCAGCGTTCCGGAAGACAAGCCCCTTCGTGTTCTCCGGATCGGTGGCAATGGGTGTGGATTCGGTGGTGAGACCGTACACCGCAACGGTCACGTCGCCGAACTCCCTGATCAGAGGTGCATCAAAGGGAAGTTCGTCGCCGCTCACGATGTTCGAGGCGAGAAAGGGAAAGCGGGCGAAACGCCGCTGCCGGTAGAGCGTGTCTCTGGCATTGTCGAACTCGTGATTGCCGAGGGTGACGGCATCCAGGCCGAGCATGTTGAGCGCCACGATATCCGGAATGGCGGACTGAATGTCCGATTCCGGCACGCCCGTGTTGATGTCCCCGGCGTGGAGAAAGAGCACGTGGCCTCCCGCGGCCTCGACTTCGGCCCGAATGGCCTTCACCAGCGTGGCCATGGGCGCGAAGCCCCCCACGTCGGGCGCGCCCGCGGCATTGAAGGGCCAGGCGTGCCCGTGCGTGTCGTTCACGTGGAGAATGGTGAGCCGGGCCGCGTCGGCGCCGCTTCCCCACAACAGGACGAAGAGGAAGACCGCCGCAATCCCGATCCTCCATGCACGACCTCCCGACGCCTTCGCCCTGCGCGCCGCATTTTCCGCAGAAATGCACGCGCCCGTTCCCGACTGCTCTCTCCGAGTGTTCCGTGCCATGCCGCACTCCTCCTTCATGTCGAATGGGCGAGGGGACATTCCCTTTCCCGCGGAAGAGAGTCCGCACCCCCACCGCAGGACTGCTTCGATGCACCGTGCCCTCGCCTTTCGGGGGGCATGTCTCCTCGCCGCGCTGTTTCATTCCATTATAGACGAAGAGGCGCATCACTCGCCGCGGATTCCGGGAACGCGCCCGACGAATACCCTGCGCCGCAAGAGAAATGAAATGCCGCGGGGCATCCGCCCCTGACAGCAATCTGTCACTCGAACACAAAAAGGAACTCCTGGCAAAGTGCGGCTCATCGCTCCAGACGGCCGCCGAACACCATGAGAACCTTTTTGCACCACGTGGCGCACACAACTCACACCCGGCCGCCGCTCGCCATGACAGCCCTTTCACCACCTGACGCACACGACGAAAAAACGTCGACGCACTCGCCGGAACAACGCAAGGCAATCCGCTTCGTTGCTTTTCGAGAACACCACGACAGGACCGGCAAAAGACACCGCTTCCAGCTGGGCAAAAAGGCCTCTGTTCAAAGAGCATTCCTGCTCTGGCAGAAAAAGCGCAAAATCTTTACAATGGTGTTCAAAAAAAAGATTCTTCGCTCGACATGACTTGAAGAAGCGCTTCGGAAAGAGGGGGTGTGTCCCGGTGTACGTGGTGCGACGCGTTGCCGTCTCGGACATGCATCAATGCAGGGGAATTCTCGCCGAGGACGTGGTGGGAAAGGACGGGGCCCTCCTTCTTCCGAGAGGATCGGTCTATCCCTGGAACGGGGATGCGGCGGCGGTCTCGGAAAACCTGCTGCGACAGGGCGTGGACACGCTCCTCGTTCGGGAGGAACTCTCCGTTTCCGTGGAGGAACTGGAGCACCTGCTCCGCCAGGGTGAGATTCCAATAGCCCGAGTGGATCCGGAACTTGCGATGAAGACCGTGCGCCAGATCGGCGAGGTCTTTGAACGCATGTACGAGACCGGAGGGGCCGAGGAGGATCTCACGGCCCTCACCGCCACGGGGCGCCTTCTCGCCCGGGAACTCTCCCGGACGCCGCAGATTCTTTTTTCCCTCGCGGCGGTACGGGACGCCGACGAGTACACCTACGTGCACTCCCTCAACGTGGCGCTTCTCACGGGTTTTCTCGCCTCCAGGCTTTTTCCCGACCAGCCGGACCTGGTGGAAGCGGCCACCACGGGGGGGCTTCTTCACGACCTGGGCAAGGCGAGGGTCCCCCTGGAGATCCTGAACAAGCCCGCCAAACTGGACGACCGGGAGTTCTCCGTCATGCGGAACCACGCCCTCTGGGGAGAGGAACTGGCCCGACGGGGCGGCGTGACGGATTCCCTCATCCTGAGCGTCATCCGTTCCCACCACGAACGCTGGCAGGGGGGCGGCTATCCCGACCGCCTGCAGGGCAGTGAGATCCCTGTTCTCGGAAGGGTCGGCGCGGTGGCGGACGTCTTCGACGCCCTCACCTCCAAACGGGTCTACAAGGAGCCTTCCGCAAAACGCCAGGCGCTCAACCTCCTCGTGGACCACGCGGGGGATCATTTCGACCCGCACATCGTCCGGACCCTGCTCGCCGCCATCGGCCTCTTTCCTCCCGGCTCGGTGGTGGAACTCTCCGACGGACGGGTCGGCATCGTCCTCGCCTCTGCGGGACGCGATTTGATGCGTCCCCGGGTGCTCGTTTCGGAGGCAAGCTGGCACGACATGGCGGGAATGCAGATCGCCACCTCCGTGCTGGATTTGAGCGGCCGGGCTGATCTCCGGGTCGTCTCCATTCTGGGCGATCTGGGAAAGATCCCCCTCTCCTGACGGGAAGATTTTTCCGGAAGGCAACACCCTACCCCGTTCCGCCGGGAACTTCCGCAAAGGCAGGAGCAACCGTCGGGAACCGGTCCGACACCGGTGCCCCCGCGTCGCATCCCTCCTCCGGGAGGACAACCTGTCCCGTATTCTGCCGGGGTGAGGGAAGACCGCGCTTCCATGTCCCCCGGAGAGAAAAGAAACCCTGGACTCACGCAAGG
>NZ_JARKPW010000109.1:0-7195 GCF_029975095.1 Aminiphilus sp. | reverse complement strand
GACTCCCATGAGGTTCAGATCCACCAGGAATTTCCAGATGTCGAAGGTGATCTTTTCCGTGGGCAGGGTCATGCCCATGCCCGCGTTGTTGAACACGAAATCCAGATGTCCGTCAAAGGCCTTCGCGTCACGGAGAAGGGCTTCCACCTGGTCGAGCCTGGTGACGTCCGTGTGCCGGGGGATTACCGTTCCACCGGCGCTCCGGAGCCGTTTCGACTCCCTGGCGAGGTTCTCGTCGTTCACGTCGGCCATGAACACCGCCCGGGCTCCCCGGGCGAGCAGCGCTTCCGTGATGCCCAGGCCCAGACCCGACGCGGCGCCCGTGACCACCGCCACCTTGTTCTCGAAATATCCGCTCATGTCTCCCATCCTTTCTTTCCGGTCCGCCTCCTGTCTCTTTTCCGTTCCCGTTTTCCGTCCCCGTTTTTCGTCCTCCGTCGCTTTTCTCCCGTGTCTCCCTTTTCTCCCGTTTTCCACTTTTTTCACTTACCGCGTCAGGGAAGCGCTCTCGAATCGCCCCCGTTGAGCTGCGCCGAGCCCTTGAACATCATCGCCGTGAAGGGGCTCTTCACGGGAAGGTCCGCGAGCGCGGCGATGATGGCGTGCTGCAGGGGATGTTCCGCCGCGGTGAGTTTGGTCCAGGTGCAGTGCCCCTCTCCCGACCAGGCGCGGGCCATGCGCGCCTCCTGGGGATAGAGCGTGGCGTGGCTCAGGGAGGCGCCTCCCTTGCCGAGGTTGGGCAGATAGCGCCAGCCGAAATAGTTTCTTTTGCTCCGGGTGTTCGCCGCGGCGACCTCGCTCTCGGAAAGTTCCCGGGTGCGGGTCATCTCCAGCGTGAGGAACGTGCGGCTCTCGTAGCTCGCGGCGGTGAACCAGCGCTCCTCCACGCGGCGCTCGCAGGCGATGTCCGCGAAGAGCTTCGGCATGCCGTCCTCCTCGCGCCCGCCGATGATGGGGCAGGCCTTGTTCTCCCAGATGACGAACACGTATTCCCCGACGAGTCCTTCGGCGTTCCCGAGGTAGCGCACCGGTGTGGTGACCTGGATGAGCCGGTACTCTCCGCCGGCCATCCACGCCACGTCCCGGGCGTTCGAGAACTGGACGTTCACCAGGGGCTCCAGCAGCTCGAAATCCTCGGGAAGAATCGGGAGCAGCGCCTCCGGATCGGTTCGAAACTGGAGGCTGATGCCCGTCATGTCCCCGTAGACGGTGCGCAGGGGAGAGAAGGCATGCCCGGAAAAATGCACCGGCATGGCGTAAACGTATTCATCCTTGAGCTTAAAGGTGCCTCTCATGGCTCCGCCTCCCGGAAATGGATTTTCTGCATCATGGCATTTCTCGCGTGGGTTGTCAAACCAGTAGCTTGTTGCTTCGAGCACTTTGGCTCACGGTGGCGCAGCGCATTTCGCAAAGGGCCGCAGGCGTGCGGCGGAGGGCGCATGTCCGCGCCGGATCCGAGGCCGGGGTTGCCTGGGATCGGGGAGGGGGCGGCTGTTTCTTCTCTGGAAGGAGGAGGAAACGCGCCGACCTGGGCAGAGCCGAACCAAGGGAAGCGTCGGACAGGAATCGGAACAGGTCACGCACCCCGGATGGCGCACTCCGGCGGAGGTTCCTCAGGCGCTGGTTGCGCCTCGGTTGTGTGTGCATGAACACTCCGAATCCTGAAAAATCGATGAGCAAACCTGCAAAATCCGAAGGAAAACCTGCAAAAAAGCTGCGGAAAAACCGGGGAAAAGTTGGGAGAAGAACTGAAGAAACGAAGGTAAAATGCCTTTTGATGACATATTTATGCGTATTGCGTGAACTGAATATGTCATTTAGGCTGAATGCGTGGAACGGAGGTGGAAATTCGGCGCCGCCGAAGGTCCGTTCTCCGGAGCGTTTCCGCGCCTTCCGCGAAGGAAAGCGGCACGCTCCGCACGGTTCCGACACGTTTTTGCAACAGAAAGGAGGTGAAAGGCATGGCGAGTTTTCTTTCCGAGGGCAGCCGGCTGATTCTCAAGGTGCAGACCGGCAGCGACGAGTGGGGCAAGCCGAAGAGCAAGACCCTCTCCTGGCGGGGCATCGACCCCGAGGCCTCCGCGGACGACGTGGACGCCGTGGCGAACGCCCTGGCCGGGCTCTGTCTCTATCCCCGGCTGGAGGTGCAGAAGCAGGACACGGACCTGGTGACGGCCTGACGGATCTTCCCGTGAAGGGCCTCGCCGAAACTCCGCCGCCGTTGCCCGCTTTTTTCGCGGGCGGCTCCGGGCGTTTCCGGTCCTTCTGAAGTGCTTCCGTGTTTCCTTCCGAAAGCATTTCAGTGTTCCGGGAGAGAGTCCGGGATGTGCCGCGCTCCAGTGCGTTCGGCAGGCTGCGGGCAGGGGAAGCGGAAACCTCGGCGTGGCCCTGCGCCGCATCGCTGAGGGCCGGCGGAGCCTTCTTCAGAGGTTCCGTAACGCAAGAACGAGGGAATGCGCGCACGAGCACACGAGTACACGAGTGAGCGAGCGAGCCCACGCACGAACGAGCGCACGCAAGAACGAACGAACGCAAGAACGCAAGAACGAACGAGCAAGCGAAAGGAGGTGACATCTCATGGAGACCAGAACGTTGCGCATGATCTTCGGCCTGTCCTCGGGGAAAGAGTGGGTGCTTTCCCTGTCCAACCCCAGGACGGATCTCACCGAGGGAGAAGTGACGACGGCCATGCAGGCCATCATCGACAGTGATCTGTTTCTCGTCGGGCCGGACATGATCGTCCGTGCCGAGATCGTGTCCCGGAACGTCACGGAAGTGGTGGCCTAGAGATTCGGCGGTCTGGAGAGACAGCGGCCTGGGGGCCTGGTTGCCTGGAAGACCGGCTGACGGTCCGGCAGACCGGCGGGATTTCGGGGCGGCGACGCGTGCGCATGCACCGCCAGGACTCGCCGCCCCGTTTTCCCTGGGCTGCGCATGCGTTTCCCCTGCATTTCGCATGCGTTTTGCATGCGTGTCTTCGCGTTCTGCGCTTCGCCTGTCGCCGCCGGATTTTCCGTCGCCGCTCCTTCCTGTCCCTTTCTCCTCCTCCCTCTTTATATCCATGTATATTAAGGAAGGTTTTTGTTTTTCGGAGAAAGACTTCGGGGCGACGGCCGGAACCCAAAGACCCGGAGCGGGCCGGAGAGAAGGCCTGGAGAAAAGGTTCATGGAAGGCTTATGGAAAAAGTCTATGGAAAAGGCCCACAGAGACATCGCCAGGAAAGGCTCGTAAGAAAGACCCGAAGACAAGGGGAGACAAGGGGAGACAAGGAAGGGGAGGCAGACATGACGGAACTTCTGCAGCAGTTCGTCCAGCACGGATTTTCCGTGGTGGTGGCGGCCTATCTGCTGGTGCGCATGGAGAGCCGCCTCGACGCGCTCACCGAGGCGATCCGACGCCTGCAGGCGGTACTTGAGGCGGGAATGTTTTGCCGTGACGAGACGGCTTCGGCGGCGGTGCCCCGTGCGGCGGCCACGCTCTTTCGGGGCGAAACCCGTTCGGGCAGGTCGGCGGGGAGGCAGGGCGCATGACCTCCGCGAGCGGCTTCGTCGGCACGCCTGCGGAAGGGCGGTCGCTTTTTCGCACGTTGCAGCAACAGGACCGGCGGAACGGTCAGAGGGAGCAGCACGAAAAGAACGCCGGTCTCGGTGTCGCATCCCTCGTCGCCTTCGACGGTGAACACCTCGCCCCGGGAACGGAAGCGGGAACGGAGGCTGCGGTGAAGGCCACGAGAGAGACGGAAGCGGAAGCGAAGGCGACGACAACGGGAGCGACGGGAACGGGAGTGATGGGAACGAAAGCGACGGGAACGGGAACGCAAGGGAAGACGGCGGGAGATGTGGAAACGAAAGTGAAAGCGGCCCCCCGAAAGATGGCGGAATTGCTCCCTCGGAGAGACGACTCTCCGGAAGAGATGCCCCGCCTGGTCTTCGAGGCGGTGCGCGTCGGCAACAGCGCCCGCACTCTTCACCGAGGGGCGCCGCTCAACGCCTTCGGCGCGGCGGTGCAGACCTGGCACGAGACCGGGGGATTCCGTTCCGCGGCGATGCGCCGCACCTGGAACCTGGCGGGCATCAAATGCACCCGGAGCTGGGTGGCCGAGGGCGGCCTCTGCTGGAACAGCGCCACGAAGGAATGGGTCGGCGGGGCGGAGCGGCGGGTGGAGGCGGCGTTCCGGCACTACAGATCGCTGGAACATTTTCTGGCGGATTACTCCCGGCTCCTCGCCACGTGCTTTCCCCTTGCGGCGCGCAATGCGGACTGCTGCTGGCTCTTCTTTGCGGGGCTCTCCTGGGGCGCGCCCCGGAAGGACGGCACGCGCCTCAGGTGGGCCACGGACCCGAACTATAGCGCGTCGCTGGTGCGGGCGGCCCTGACGCTCGCGCCCTCCCTGCTCGGCGGCGCCTGGAAGGACATTCTGCGCTGCTCCTTTTCCGCGGCCCGGAGCCGGGGCTTTCCCGACGCCGCCCTGGAGGCGCTGATCCGCGCCGCCCTCGCGGAAGGAGGCGGATGAGAGCATACGCCAAAAGGAGAGCGCGCCCCCTCCGGCGCGGAAGGAGGGGGCGGAAGGGAATTTTAAGGGAATTTTATTTGAACCACTTCTCGTACAGGGCGTCCCGCTCCTGTCGCACCACCTCGTCCACCAGGGCCTTGAACGCCGGGTCCACCTCCTTGGGGAGCACGACGCCGAACTCCTCGGAGGAGAACAGCTCCTCCAGCACGGCCAGGGAAGAATCGTCCTTCGCTTCCGTCAGGGCGAAGGGGCTGTCGAGAAGAACCGCGTCGAGCGCTCCCGCCCGCAGAGCGTCGAGCATCTCCGGAACAGCGGCGAAGACGAAGAGTGCGCTCGATCCGAAACGCTCCCTCGCGGTACTTTCGCTCGTGGTGGCCTGCTGGACGCCGAGTTTTCTGCCCGCCAGAGCGGCGGCGTCGGGGATCGGGACCGCTTTCCGGAAGAGCACCATCTGCCCTGCCGTGAAATAGGGCTCCGAGAAGGTCACGTAGGCGGCGCGCTCGGGGGTGATGGTCACACCGGAGAGGATGAGATCCACGCCGAAGGGAGGCCATCCGCCGGGGCTCCAGGCACCGCTCACGCTTCCCGCGTCGCCGTCGCCCCAGGGAAGCGGCACGATCTTGAGGGAGACGCCCGCCGCAGCGGCGATCTTCTCCGCCAGATCCACGTCGAAGCCCGAGGCGGCGCCGTTCTTCCACATGTGGAACCGTCCCCAATCCTCGTCCTCCAGGCCGAGGTTGAGCGTTCCCCGCGCTTTGATCTCCGCCAGGGTCGCCCCGAAGGCGACGGATACCACCAGGAGCACCGCCATCGTACCGAGCAGCACCGCAAGAGACTTCCGCAGCATCTTTCCCCGTTTCATCGTACACGCTCCTCTCGTAACACCCTTGCATGATGCCTTCGTCATCGAATCGAATCCCGCCCTGTCTCGCCTCGCCCGGCCTTGCCTCGGGTCATCTTGTCTCATCTCATCTTGGGGAACCTCTGAATAAGGCCGCATCAGCCCCGTAGGGCACCTTGCAGATCCTGATGTGATCCGAGTCAAGGGAAAGCGAAAGGCCTTTATTCAGAGCTCCCTTGGATAAAGCCATGCCGTCTCTCGTCCCGCCCCGAATTGATCACCTCTCTTTTTCTCCGCAGAAATCCCTTTTACTCCTGAATGCCTGTTATGCTTGTTCTGTTTGCCTTCCGATTTTTTACGCTCTTTTCGTTCCTGCGCGCCTGTCATTCCGGCGGCGCACCGACACATTCGCTCCGCCGCGGTATTTTCCGACATGCGGGCCGACATGGTGTCGCGTTTCCTCACGAAGCATGCGACATGTTCCACCATAGTGTTTATAGCAGAAGGAAGACGCCTCGAACAATGTTGGAAAAGTGACGAATCTGTGTTATGTAGGTAAAAACCGTTCCTCTCGGGAGACGGATGTGCGATGTCGGAAAACCGTGCGGTACGGAGGGAACAGAGCGGAGAGACGGTACGGCGGAGGACGACGGGGAGTGAGCGCTCCAAGGTCGGGAACGGTGGAAGGGAACGGGGAGTGAACGTTCCGGGGTTGAAAACGCGGAGGGGAACGCGGAATGAACGCCGGGGGTTGAAACGACGGAAGCAATGGGGAGGAGTCTTGAAATGACCTGCACGGAAAAGACAGAAAGAAAAAAGACATGGATGGGAAATACACGGATGCGAAAAGGATTCTTCGGAGGCGCTCCGGGTGGTGCGGAAACGGCCGGCGCTGGAGCGGCGAAACCGACCGCGGCGGTTTTGCACCGCGGCAGCCCGCTCACTGTCGTCGCCCAGGGTGCGCTTTTCGCCCGTATCGCCCTGGGGGTGCTTGTCGCGCTCTTCGCGACGGGGATGGCGGAAATGGTGAAAGGCTTTCCCGCTCCGGAGGCGGCGGCCGCCACGAAGGCAGTGTCTCCCTGGAGCGACCCGTCGGCGGTGACGGTAGTCTTTGCCCGGGACGGAGGCGTGTGGCTCACCGACGCCGCAGGCGGCACCCCGCGGCGGCTCTGCGACGGCAACGACCCGGAGATCTCCCCCCGGGGAGATGCCGTGGCCTTTACGGACTACCGCGACGAGGGGCGGCGGATCGCCCTGTTGCGTCTGGGCGAGAAGACGGCCCGGCTCGTGGCGGGCATTCCCGGCGACAACAGCTACGGCCCCCGGTGGTCCCCCGACGGCATGCGGCTGCTCTTCAACCACTGGCTCCCTGACGAGGCCCGGTGGGTGACGGCGGTGGTTTCCGCCTCGGGGGGCGATCTGCGACTCGTCACAGGCGCCGTACGGGACGTCTATTCCCCCTTCTGGGCCGCCGACGGCGCGAGCGTCTGTGCCCAGGATCTGGAGTTTCTCTACCGCTTCGACCTGCAGGGGCGGATGCTCGAAAAGCGCCCCCTGGTGGAACTCTTCGGCGACGCGGTCAGCTTTTCCAGCGCCGCGCGCTTCTCCGTCGCCCCCGACGGGTCGGCGGTGCTCTTTGACGCGGACATCCTTGAAATGAGCCCCCTCGCCCAAAAAGTGGGCGAACCCGCGAGCGCGGTCTTTCTCTGGCGCCCGGCGAGCGGTGCGCTCCCGGCTCGCATTTCCCCCGAGGAGATGAGCGTCTTTTCCCCCGCATGGCTTCCGGACGGCTCGGGTTTTCTCGCGGCGGGTTTTTCCGCCCCGGATGTGAAGGGGAAGG
>NZ_JARKPW010000100.1:0-7244 GCF_029975095.1 Aminiphilus sp. | reverse complement strand
GTTTTCCCTGGTCGTCCCTGGTTATCCCTGGTCGTCCCTGGTTATCCCTGGTTATCCCTGGTCGTCCCTGGTTATCCCTGGTCGTCCCTGGTTATCCCTGGTTATCCCTGGTCGTCCCTGGTTATCCCTGGTTATCCCTGGTTATCCCTGGTCGTCCCTGGTTGTGTCGCAGTTTCACTTCTGTCGTTTTATATCCCTGCTGGTGCGCCCGCAGGAGCGGATGCCGTGCGGGTACGCCCACGGTTTCCCGGGGTCCAAGGAAGGGAGGCATAGAGACGGAGTGTGCGAGAAGGAAACGTGCGGGCGGAAAATGCCTGCGGCGGTGGTTTGCACAAAGCGGAGCGCAAGGAGTGTTTTGCTTTAGGGAACCTCTGAATAAGGCTGCGTCAGCCCCGCAGGGCGCCTCGCAGAGCCTGATGCGACCCGAGTGCAAGGACAAGCGAAAGGTCTTTATTCAGAGCTTCCTTAGAAAACGCTGGTCGAGTAGAAATTACTCTCTCTCGATCTCGAGCGAATCACGTTTTTCCGAGATCGGCGTGGTATTTTTCGAGGCCCCTTTATCGTTCTCTTATCGCGCTATCCCGAATATTGGTTTTGGCATTCTAAAATTGATCACTTTTTGAGGGAACGCTAGCCGAAAATTGACCACCTGACCATCGCTCCGGATATCATCGTCGAGAACGCACACCATGACGATGAGACCGGAGGAGAAAGGATGCTGAAGGTGGACCAATACGAATACATACGGACCGCTCACCGGGTGTACGGAAAGAATGTGAGCGAAATAGCCAGGGAAACCGGACATTCTCGAAACACCGTGAAGAAAGTGCTTCGTGGTGAATTCACGGGCTATTCCCCAAGAAAGATCCAGCCTTCTCCGGTGCTCGGTCCCTATCACGAAATCATTTACCGATGGCTGAAAGAGGACATTGAAAGCCCGAAGAAGCAGCGCCCATACGGCAAAAAGGATATATACCCGTTTGGTGAGCGAATATGGCTTTACCGGAAGCGAAACGACGGTGCGCCGTCACGTATCTTCGGTCAAGAGAAGCCTCGGTCTGAAAAGCAGCGAAGCCTTCGTGCCTCTTGAGCCCTCTCCGAGGGGAGAAGCCGAGGTCGACTGGGGGAGTGCCACGGTTCTCCTCGGCGGAGAGGCCGTGCGGGTAAAAATCTTCTGCATGAGATCGAAGTACTCGGGAAACCCCTTCGTCCGCCTCTACCCTTGTGAACGGCAGCAGGCGTTTTTCGACGGACTGAGCCGTGGATTTCTCTATTATGGAGGCGTCTTTCCCGTAATGATCTTTGACAACCTGACGGCGGCAGTGGAAAAAGTGCTTCTCGGAAAAGAGCGGAAAGAACAGGCAAGCTTCGTCCGGTTCCGTTCCTGGTACACCTTCGAGAGCCGTTTCTGCTCTCCCGGTCGGGGAAACGAAAAGGGCGGAGTAGAGGGGCTCGTCGGATTCGCCCGCCGGAACTTCCTGGTTCCCCTTCCCCGGGGAGAAAGCCTGGAGAGCATCAACGACAGACTGCTGGAAGAATGCATCGCCTACGGTTCCCACAGGATGACCGGCCGGGAGGGGAGCATACGGGAACTGCACGATGCGGAAAAGAGGATCCTCATCCCCCTTCCCCGCCATCCCTACGGCAACGAACAGACCGTCTCGGTGAAGGCGGACAAGTACGCCACCGTCATGGTGGACAAGAACCGGTACTCCGTCCCCGCCGCCTACGCCGGCCGGCCCCTCCGGGCACTGCTCACCGTGGACGAGGTCGCACTCTACAGCGGAGAAAAGCGGCTCGCCGTCCACGGAAGAAAGTACGGAAACAACCACTGGGTTCTCGAGGCGGACCACTACCTCGAACTCCTCCGGGAACGTCCCGGAGCCTTCCGGGACGCCCGGCCCCTTTCGGAGTGGAAAAAGACCTGGAGCGACTCTCTGAACTCCCTTTTGGAACAATTCCAGGCGCGACAGGGAGAAAACCGGGGAATCAAGGAATTCATCGACGTGCTGCTCCTCGCGAGGCGTTACGGGCAAAAGCGGGTGGAAGCCGCCGCCTCGCAGGCCCTGAAAAACGGACTGAGCGACGCCGCCGGAATCCGCCATCTCCTCGAGTCGGCCGAAAGACAGGAAGAAACGCCCACGTCCCTTGAGTCGGAGCGGTGGACCGTCCTCCCCGCGGCGGACGTATCCGTCTATTCCGTCTTGGAGGCCGGACGATGAACACCGGGCGCCTTCTGCAGCTTCACGAGAACCTGAAGAACCTGACCCTCGGCAATGCCGCCCGACACCTCGAAGAACGGCTCCGTCAGGCCGAAGAACGGGGCGTGAGCTACGAGGAATTCCTCCTGGAACTCACGGAACTGGAACTCCAGATCCGCTTCGAGAACAGGGAAAAGAGGCGGTTGAAAGAAGCCCGTTTCCCCCTGGTCAAAACTCTGGGGAGTTTTGCCTTCGAAGAAGCGCCGCAGCTTGACAGAAGACTCATCGGTGAACTGGCCGCCGGAGACTATATCTCCCGACACCGGAACATTCTCTTCCTGGGTAAAAGCGGGTGTGGGAAAACCCATCTTGCCACAGCCCTGGGAAGAGAAGCCTGCCGGAAGAACCTTCGGGTCCGGTTCACCACGGCCTGCAATCTCGTCAACGAACTTCTGGAAAGCCGGGGAGAAAAGACCCTTGCCCGAGTTCTGGGCAAGTACACTCGGTATGACCTGCTCATCGTGGACGAACTGGGATATGTTCCCTTTTCGAAGGAAGGCGGAGAACTGCTGTTTCAGGTCTTCGCGGAACGGCACGAGCGGGGATCGGTCATCGTGACGACGAATCTCGGATTCGGAAGCTGGACGGAGGTCTTCGGGGATCCGAACATGACGGCGGCTCTGCTCGACCGGATGACCCACAAGGCGTACATCATCGAGTGCACGTGGGAAAGTTACAGACTGAAGGAAACCCTGAGGGAGGGAAGAAAGAGAAGCCAAATACAACTCAAAACGGCGGCCGCGGAAGAATGACCGGGGTGGTCAAAATTCGGCTGTCCCTGGTGATCAAATTTGCATTGACAAAACCAGAATATTCTGAGATGAGGTGATCGCCATGTCCTGGTTCCGTAACGTCAAGACCTTCGGCAAGATTTTCCTTCTCGTGGCCCTTTCTCTCTTCTTCACTACTCTGGTGGGTTTTTTGGGGTACCGGACGGCCCGAACCGCCGAAGAAAATATCCACCATCTCTACGAAAATGCCATGCTTCCCGCCCTGGCGGCCAAGGAGGCCCGCACTCAGGCCATTGAGGGTGAGCGAAACCTCCTGGCTCTGCTGCTCACCACCGACGAGGCCGAGAATGATCGCTTTCTAGCGCAGATGAAGCAGGCTGATGCCCTGGTAGATGAAAATCAGAACTTTCTCGAAAAGAGTGATCTCGACGAGGCGGCGAAGGAAATTTTCAAAGACATCCGCGAGGCCGGGAAAGCCTATCAGACAGCCCGGCAGAGCGTGGTGGACCTGGCCATGCAGAACAAGAACGACGAGGCCTACGCCCTCTTTCTGGCGGAGGTCCTCCCGGCGGCAAGGTCCTACCGGAATCTGCTGCTCCAGCTCGCGGAAGATCTTCAGCGCGATGCGGCGGCGATGGAAAAGGAGACGCTCGCCGCCGGGGAACGGGCCACCCGGATGCTGCTGCTTTTCACCGGGGCGGCGCTCGTGCTGTGCCTGCTTGCGGGATGGGTGATCACCCGGGGCGTGACGCGCCCTCTGGCGCGTCTGGAGGGGCTGGTGGAGCGCTTCGCCGGGGGGGATCTTGCGGTGCACTTTTCCGACACCGGGAAGGACGAGGTGGCCCGTATCGCCGGTGCGCTGGAGAACATGGCGGATGCCCTGCGGGAGGCCATGGGGCACGTGATGCAGTCCGCGGGAGGACTCGTCGCGGCGGCGGAGGAGTTCTCCGCTCTTGCGGAGGAGACCAATGCCGGGGTGGAGGAGTCCAGGGCTGCGGCGGAAAGCGTGGGGAATCTCATGGAGAGCCTTGCCGCCGCTGGGGAGGAGATCAACGCCTCGGTGGAGGAAGTCGCCGCGGGAGCGCAGACCTCCGCCACGCGGGGCGGCGACGTGGCTGCCCAGGTGAACGAGGCGAAGAGCGCCGGTGACGCAGGGCTCGAAGCCGTGCAGGAGACTGCGGAGAGCATTGTCTCCATGGTCCGCGAGGTGGAGGACTCCGCGAAGGCCGCGGAGGAGCTGGCCCAGCGGGCGGCTCAGATTCAGCAGTTCGTGGCGCAGATTGCGGGCATTGCGGACCAGACGAACCTGCTGGCCCTGAACGCCGCCATCGAGGCGGCCCGGGCGGGCGAGGCGGGGCGCGGCTTCGCCGTCGTCGCCGAGGAGGTTCGGAAACTGGCGGAGGAATCGGGCGGCGCCTCGCGGAACATCGCGGAGCTGGCGGGCATCATCGCCAGGGACCTGGATTCGGTTCTCGCCGGGGCCAGGCGAAATCGGAGCCAGGGCAAGATCGCGGAGGAGCGCGCCCAGGAGGCACAGGTGCGCATCGACCGGATTCTGAAGGCGCTGGAACAGATTTCCGCCGCCTCGCAGGACGTGGCCGCCGTGTCCCAGGAGCAGGCCGCGTCGAGCGAGGAGATCGCCGGGGCCGTGCAGGACATGGCGAACAAGGTGAACGATGCCACCTCCGGAACGGCGAACGTGCGGCATCAGATGGGCGAAATCTCCGCTGCGGCGGAACGCCTCGCCCAGGGGGCGGAGGAACTCTCCCGTCTCGGCGCCGCCCTTCGGGAGCGCATGGCCTTCTTCCGCATGGAGGAGACGGCGGAAGGACCCGCCCGGGGCGGGAAGAGCGCTCCGGGTGGTCTCGCCGCCCTGCCCCGCTCTTCCCGGTGACGCGGGGACGGCGGAAAACACAATGACCACGGCCCGGCGGAGACGCTCACCGCCGGGTTTTTTCGTTTTTACGCCGCGTACCGGGGCGCTCTCCGCTCCGCTTTCGTGAGGGAAGATCTTTTCCGGAGGCTTCGCCGCCGGGACATGGTCCCTTTGTCACGTAATGAACAAACATGGTGGACAGTATATGGTTTTTTCGCTACACTCTCTGAGGTTTTCTTCACAAGTGTGAGGCTCTTGTCCCTTTGCTCCGGGACAAAAGTCGTTTTGTTACATGACTTCAGACCTGGTTTTGTGGGACAATGTCCCTTGTCGTCGCGGGGGCTTTCTCCCGTGTTCTCGTGCGACGGGGCGGAACATTCGTGATGTGGGACGTATTCGGCCGGTTCCGGCCGGTTTCGAGACGCCGCCGCCATCTCTTTTTCGATGAGGTGATCCCATGTCCTGGCTCCGCAATGTCAAAACCTTCGGCAAGGTGTTTCTGCTCATTCTGCTTTCTCTCGCCTTCACGGCCCTGGTGGGGTTCGTGGGGTACCAGACGGCCCGCGATTCCGGCGAGAGCCTGGAGAAGTTGTACGAGGACGCCATGATTCCCGCTCTGGCGGCCAAGGAGATCCGCGCCCAGGCCGCTCTCGCGGAGGGGCAGGCCTTTGCCCTTCTTCTGAGTTCCGATCCGGAGGAGAAAAAGCGCATTCTCACCCGTTTCGAGGAGATGGTTGGTCTGGTGGAGGTGAACCTGACCACCATCGAGAAGAGCGAACTGGACGAGCGCTCCCGGAACCTGCTCATGCACATCCGCGACGCCGCCCAGATCTACCGCTCCGCCCGGAAGGGCGCGGTGGATCTGGCCATGGAGAACAAAAACGCCGAGGCCTACGCCCTCTACCAGGAGCAGGCCGCTCCCGCGAGCGCATCCTACCAGCGTCTGCTTCTCCAGTTTGCGGAGCATCTGCAGAAGAACGCCGAGGCCCTGGAACAGGCCACTCTCGCCGAGGGGGAAAGCGCCGCGCAGACTCTTCTGCTGCTCACCGTCGCCTCACTGGTGCTGGCCCTGCTTGTGGGGTGGTTCGTCACCCTGGGGCTGACACGTCCTCTGGGACGACTTGAAGGGCTCGTGAACCGCTTCGCCGGAGGTGACCTGACGGTGCAGTTCGCCGAGGAGGGCAAGGACGAGGTGGCCCGCATCGCCGCCGCGCTGGAGCATATGGCTGCTGCATTGCGCGACGCCGTGGGTTCCGTGGCGGAGACCGCCGACGGCATCGCCTCCACGGCGGAGGAATTTTCCGCCCTCGCGGAGGAGACCAACGCGGGGGTCGAGGAATCCCGCGCCGGGGCGGAGCAGGTGGGGAACATCATGGAGAGCCTCGCCGCCGCGGGGGAGGAGATCAACGCCTCGGTGGAGGAGGTCGCCGCGGGAGCGCAGACTTCCGCCACGCGGGGCGGCGACGTGGCGGAGCAGGTGAACGAGGCGAAGAACGCCGGTGACGCGGGGCTCGAGGCGGTGCAGTCCACCGCGGAGAGCATCACCGCCATGGCCCGCGAGGTGGAGGATTCCGCGAAGGCCGCGGAGGATCTGGCCCAGCGGGCGGCCAAGATCCAGCAGTTCGTGTCCCAGATCACGGGCATTGCGGACCAGACGAATCTGCTCGCGCTGAACGCCGCCATCGCGGCGGCCCGGGCGGGCGAGGCGGGGCGCGGCTTCGCCGTGGTCGCCGAGGAAGTGCGGAAGCTGGCGGAGGAGTCCAACGGTGCCTCGCGGAACATCGCGGAGCTGGCGGGCATCATCACCAGGGATCTGGACTCGGTCCTCGCCGGAGCAAAGCGCAACCGGGACCTGGGCAAGACCGCGGAAGAGCGCGCCCGGGAGGCACAGGTCCGCATTGGCCGTATTCTGGAGGCGTTGGAGCACATCGCCATGGCGTCCCAGGACGTGGCCGCCGTGTCCCAGGAGCAGGCCGCGTCGAGCGAGGAGATCGCCGGGGCCGTGCAGGACATGGCGGGAAAGGTGAACAACGCCGCTTCCATGGGGGTGACCATGCGGAGCCAGATGGGCGAGATCGCCGCCGCGGCGGAGCGCCTCGCCCAGGGCGCGGAGGAACTCTCGCGTCTCGGCGCCGACCTGGAGGCGCGCATGGCCTTCTTCCACTTCGACCGGACGGCGACAGGTGCGAACGCCCGGGAGGAAGACCAGGAACTCGTCGCCCTGCCGGAATGACGCCTGCTTCGGGATAGTCGGAGCGACCGTTCCGACACGTTCCTCGCACAACGCGTTCAGGATGAGACAGCGCCGCGGACCGATCGGTCCGCGGCGCTGTCTCATCCTGAACGCGTTGTGCGAGGAACGTGTCGGAACGGTCG
>NZ_JARKPW010000098.1:0-27798 GCF_029975095.1 Aminiphilus sp. | reverse complement strand
TGGAGAACATGGATCAGTCGCTCCCCTCTGCGGAGGCGGTCTTGTCCCCGCTCACGTCGGCGGAGACCGTCTGCGGATCGTAGTCCGATTCCCGGGCGCGTTCCGCGGGCGTCTTGGTGCCGTTTCCGTTCGTCGCCGCCTGGGTGGGGTTCACCTTCATCTCCGGGCGGACGGACTGCAGCCCCAGGAGGATGATGCGCTCGCCCGGTTCGAGTCCCGAGACGACCTCGCTCACCCGGCCGAAGGCCGCGCCGAGCTGGACGGGGCGCTTGTGCGCCACGTTCTCTCCGTCCACCACGTAGACGAAGTCCCCCGCGGCGTCCGCGAGAATCGCCTCCTGAGGAATGACGGGCACGATGCGGGAGACGACGGGTTTGACGCTCACCCGGACCATGCTGCCGGGAACCAACGCCCCTCGGTCGTTTTTGAAGCGCAGGGCCACGGAAATCGTTCCGGTCTTCGCGTCCATGACGTTGCTCTCGAAATCGCGGATGCCCTTTTCCGGATAGACGGTGCCGTCGGGAAGGCGGAGCGTCGCGTCGTAGACGTTCTCGGCGGAGCGGAACCTCTCGAACTGGTCGAGATAGTCCCGGTCGGGAAGGGAGAAGGTGACGCGCACCGGATCCATCTGCACGATGGAAGTGAGCGGGCCGCTCGAAGGCGTCACGTAGTTGCCCTTGGTAAAAGCCACCTTGCCGGCCTTGCCCGAGATGGAGGCGGTGATCCGGGTGTAGCCCAGATTGATCTGGGCCAGTTGGAGCGATGCCTTGGCCTGTTCCACCGCGGCCTGGCTTTGGAGGACGTCGCTCTCCGCCTGGTCGAGATCCGTCGCGGAGACGCTCCGTGCGTCCGCGGCCTTCAGGCGCTTGAGGTACTTGGACGCCCGGTCGAGCGTCGCCTCCGCCTTGGCGAGTTCCGCCTTGCGGAGCGCCACGGTGGTTTTGTACTCTTTGCTGTCGATGGTGAAGAGGAGATCCCCCGCCTTGACCATGGACCCTTCCTTGAAATGGACCTCCTCGATGATGCCGCTGATCTGGGGCAGCAGGGAGACCGTCTGGATGGGCTCCACCCGCCCGACGTACTCCCGGCTCACCGCGAGATCCGCCTTCTCCACGGTGTGGAGAATGACCGTGGGCGCCGGAGGCGCCATGGGCATGGTCGCCTGCGGTTTCGCCGCCTTGTTTCCGCCGGGGAGCACCGCGAGAGCGCTCTTGAGCCCGGGGGGGAGGTACGGTTCGAGATAGGGTCTTCCGAAGTAAATCCCCGCCGCGAGAAGAAGCACCAGAAGAAAGAGCGTTCTTCCCGTTCTGCGCTTCGGCCTGCCTGTTCCGCTGGTGCCGTTCGTTCCGTGTCCGCTGTGCTGTTCCGGCGCTGTCATGCTGTGGTGCACCTTCCCTTCCTGTCGTCCTGTCGGTTCGTCGCGTCGCTCCGGAGAGCCTCCGTCGTCGCGTTCGTTCTTTCGTCGTGGTGTTCCGTTCCGCCACCCCGGGCCCGGGGGCGTGTCCTTTTGCGGGAAGAATCTCCGCGGTCTTCGACAGAGGCGCCGCATCCTGTTCCGGACGCCTCCGCGGCAATGGCGCCGTGGGCGCAGAGCCCCTGGAGCAGAATGGTTTTCACGGCCTCGGCGAACCCCTCTCCGGGAATGTCCCGTTTGTCGAAGACGAGTTCCTTCGCCAGTCCAACGATGGTGGCGTTCACCACCGCCTCGCCCAGCGTCGGGTCGATGGGGCGGAACACTCCCTCTGCAACGCCCCGGGCGATGACCTTCCGCACGAAATTCCGCACCTCCGTCAGCGGTGGATGGCGATGAGGCTCTTCGCCGCAGCGGTGCTCTCCCTCCCGATCCTCGTGGTAGGCCTGGATCAGCGCCGTGATGACGTGGCGATCCCGATGAAGACCCGCAAAGACCTCTTCCAGCATGCGAGCCAGAAGCGCGGCGGGATCTCCTTTTTTCGCATCCAGGGAGAGGGCGAGATTCCGCAGTGGGACCGTGTTGCGCTCCACCACGGCCCAGAGAAGTTCCCGCTTGTCCCGGAAATAGTTGTAGACCGTGCCCTTGGCGATGCCCACCGCCTGGGCGAGGCGCTCCATGGTCGCCCCTTTCCACCCCTCCTGAGTCAGCAACTCCTCCGCGGCGGCCAGGAGGGACTCCCGCATCATGGATTCCACAAGAGCTTTCTTCTTCTCCGAGAGACGCGCCATCTCTTCCTCCCCTCACGGCATGTCGAGAATCTCAACGGTACCGGCGCTCCGGTCGCGGCACATCTTCGCCGCGCGTCGCCGTAAGAAAATGACCGGTGTTTTTTTAAATGACCAAGGGTTGCGAGGCGCAATTTTACGCTTCGTTTTCCACCTTGTCAACGACCATTATGCCTGTTTCTGCACAGATGGTCGGGCCGGAGGCGGCGCACCGCGGAGGCCTGTGCGTCCCTTGCGAAAACGCGCTATACTGAGCAGGGGTTTGTCGCAGGGCAGTGCAGTCGGGGCGTGTTCAGGACGGAGTCGGGGAGAAAGGCGGTGTTCAGAACATGATGGGGACGGGTCGCAGGAAAGGGTGCTTCGGATCGGAAGAGGCCGGAGGGGGCGCATTCCGGCGGAATGTCCCGCCGGGGGTGCGGCGTGCGGCGGTGCTTTGCGTGCTCTGCCTGGCCCTGGGGGCGGGATTCCTCTCTCCTCCCGCCGCTGCGGGAGCTGCGGACACGGAGGCCTACATCAACGGCGTGCTCACCTTCTTCGGCGGTAACGAGGAGGCGGTGCGGGCAAAGCTCGGCGAGCCCCGGCTGGTCCGGGAACGGAAGCAGCAGAACCGCCACGACGACTCTCTTACGGATGTGGTGGTGACCCTTTGCTATTCCGAGGCGGAGGTTTCTTTCTATCGCATGGAGGCCGGGGGCGAGCTGCCCCTTACGGTGCGCGTCTTTTCGCCGAAGATGACGCTTCCGGGAGGGCTCCGGGTGGGTTCGTCCCTGTCGCAGGTTCGCGCTCTCCTCGGCGAGCCCACCGGCGAGGACGAGGGAGTGCTCCTCTACGAGACGGAGAGCGGTTACACGAACCTCGTGATCCGGTATTACCGCGACGCCGTCACCGAGATCGAGGCCAATTCCTGGCCGGATTAGGGGACATTCCGTTCCGTCAGGGCGAGAGGAATGTGGTGCGCTCTCTTCGGGCAATGCCCGGGAGGGCCTGTGCAGGTGTGTTGAAGACATGACGTTTCGGATCGGGGTTCGGGAACGTTTGCCGGAACATCGTTCGGACCAGTGAGGAAGCGTGCCGCTCCCTGCCGGCGACAGAGGCATGGTGGAAGCGGCATTTCAGAAAAAACGGCTCCGGGCGTCGCGGTTTTTTCGCGGCCGTTTTGTGGTGGTGAGGGTGACCGCTGCGGTGGTTGTTGCGACGGCCGTCGGGGTATGCGAAAAGGAACCTCGGGGGAGTGTTGCGGAACGATTGCGCTCGGACGAGGATGAAGCTGAGGACGAAGATGAGCATGAGGATGGAAAAGGAGTGATGTCGGATGTATTCTACGTTGGAGCGCTTTTTGAACTATGTTACGTATGATACCCAGTCCACGGATCAAGCCAAGGGGGTGCCCAGCACTCCCGGCCAGATGGTGCTGGCGGAGGTTTTGGCGAAGGAACTCGAGCAGCTCGGCGTGCAGGACGTGGTGGTTACGGAGAACGCCTATGTCACGGGTTCTCTTCCCTCCAACATCGCGGATCCCGAGAAGCGGAAAAAGGTACCCGCCATCGGTTTCATCGCGCACCTCGACACCGCCACGGAGGTGACGGGAAAGAACGTGAAACCCCGGGTCGTGAAAGGCTACGACGGAGGAGACGTGATTCTGAACGAGGCGGAAGGACAGGTGCTTTCGCCGCGGGATTTCCCCTTTCTGAAGGACTGTGTGGGGAAAGATCTCGTGGTGACCGACGGCAACACCCTGCTCGGAGCGGATAACAAGGCGGGAATCGCGGAGATCATGGGCGCGTTGGACTATCTCGTCGCGCATCCCGAGGTGGAGCACGGTGCCGTGAAGGTGGCGTTCACTCCCGACGAAGAGGTGGGACACCTGGCGAAGTTGCTCGACATCGAGGCGTTCGGTGCGGACTTTGCCTACACCCTTGACGGAGGACCTCTGGGGGAACTCTGTTACGAAAACTTCAACGCCGCCAACGCCACGGTGGAAATCCGGGGGCGGGCGGTGCATCCGGGGAAATCCAAGGGATTGATGCTGAACGCCATCACCCTGGCCCAGGAATTCAATGCCCTTTTCCCCCCTGCGGAGACCCCGAGCACCACGGAAAACTACGAAGGCTATTATCATTGCATGGAAATGCGCGGGATGGTGGAGCAGG
Organism: Aminiphilus sp.; assembly: GCF_029975095.1. NCBI lineage: Bacteria > Thermotogati > Synergistota > Synergistia > Synergistales > Aminiphilaceae > Aminiphilus > Aminiphilus sp. The sequence continues at coordinate 23,449 of NZ_JARKPW010000098.1, read as the reverse complement.
CGACGCTGAAATACCTCATCCGGGATCACGACGCGGAGAAGTTCGAGGCCCGGAAGGAGTTCATGAGAAAAGCGGTACGCTGGATGAACGAGAAATACGGAGAAGAGCGCTTTTCGCTCTCCATGTCGGATCAGTACAGAAACATGCGGGAGAAACTGAAGGAGCGCATGGACATCGTGGAAATCGCCATGGATGCCATGAGAGAGATCGGAGTGGAGCCCCGGATCATTCCCATGAGGGGCGGTACCGACGGAGCCGCGCTTTCCTGGCGGGGGTTGATCACGCCGAATCTTTTCGCGGGGGGGTACAACCACCACGGACGTTTCGAGTTCATTCCCGTGCAGTCCATGGAGAAAGCCACGGAGATGGTGCTGAAGATTCTCGAACTCTCTGTTCGCCGAAGCGGCAACGCCTGAGTGCGTGTGCGACGCGGCGGAGACGACGCCTGTGAGACGAGGGGGGGATGCCCGGAAGAGAATGTTTATTTAAAGGGTCTTTCAAAGAGCTCTTTCTGAAAAGACGCGCTGTTTTCCGAGAGCCGGGTGCCGCACGAAGTTCAATCATGGAGAGATGATGAGGTGAACGGAACAATGAAGAACGGAATGAAAAAAGGCATTTTCGCAGTAGTGGTCTCTGTTCTCATCTTCGGTCTTTGCAGCATCGGGTGGGCCAAGGACACCCTCGTCGTGGCGGATCAGTACGATGCCACGACCATGGATCCCATCCGTCACAATGATATGCCGAGTTCCCGGGCGTGCTATTCCATCTACGACACGCTGGTCTTCCTCGACAGCGAGGGGAAGGTGCTTCCCGGACTCGCGGAATCCTGGGAATTTCCGTCGGACACGGCCTACAAGATGCATCTTCGCAAGGACGTGGTGTTTCACAACGGAGAGAAGATGACCGCCAAGGATGTGAAATACTCCCTGGAGCGGGCCACCACGGATCTCGGAGCGTCCATCAAGACCTACTCCCAGAACCTCGACAACGTGGAGATCCTGGACGACTACACGGTGATCATTCACCTGAAGCACCCGGACTACTCCTTCTTCCCTTCCCTCAGCCACAGTTGGGGTTCCATCCTCAACCAGAAGGCCGTGGAGGAGGCGGGGGACAACTACGGCATGCAGCCCGTGGGAACCGGGCCTTTCAAGTTCGTGAGCTGGCAGAAGGGGAACAAGTACGTTCTCGAGCGTTTCGACGCGTACTGGGGTCCCAAGGCGAAGGTCGCGAAGCTCGAAGTCCGCTCCATACCGGAACCCACGAGCCGCGCCATCGAGCTCGAAACCGGCGGAGTGGACATCGCCTACCCCATCACCACGAACGATATCAAGCGTATCGAGGAGAATAAGAACCTGGTGCTCTACCGGGTACCCCAGACGTCCGTGACCTACATGGGGTTCAACCTCTCCAAGAAGCCCTTCGACGATGTGCGCGTCCGCAAGGCCATCGATCTGGCGTTGGACACCGTGGGCATTCAGGCGGCGGTGTATCGCGGCGTCGGCAAAGTGCCCACGTCCCTTATTCCCGGAGCGGTGAAATACTCCATCGATTCCGAGCTTCCCAAGCACGAGCAGGATGTGGAAGCGGCCAAAAAACTCCTGGAAGAAGCGGGCATGAAGGATCTCCGCATGGAAATCTGGACGAACGAGCGGAAGGAGCGCGTGGATTCCGCCACCATCATCCAGGCGCAGCTGCAGGAAATCGGCATCACGTCGGAGATCAAGGTGTTGGAGTGGGGAGCCTACCTCAGCGGGTTGCAGGAGAAGAAGCATGACATGTTCCTGCTCGGCTGGGTTTCCACCGTGCCGGATCCCAATTTCGCCGTTTCGGGGCTTCTCGAGTCCACCTCGGGAACGAACTTCACCTTCACCAGTGACGCGAAGCTCGACGAATACCTCGCCAAGGGGCGCGGCACGCCGGACGGAGAGGAACGCGCCAAAATCTACAAGGAGCTCCAGCTCTACATCAACGAGCTGCATCCCATGGTGTACATCCACAACGACGAATCCATCGCGGGAGCCCAGAAAAACGTGAAGGGCTTCGAGATCCGCGGCAACGAGGTGCACTCTTTCCGGCAGGCCTCCATCGAGGAGTAACGCACCTGCGACGCACGTTGTTCCGCACATCCTTTCCGTTTTCGGGAGGGTGCGGTTTTACGGCGAGGGGGGGGAAAACCCCCCTCGCCGTTTCCCGAGTCGTAAAAAGAACAAAGGAGGGGACACTTCGTGCTACGCTACGTCGTTCGACGCATCCTGTTTTTGATACCTGTTTTCCTGGGGGTGACGTTCTGCGTTTTCACGTTGCTTTATCTCACTCCGGGAGACCCCGCACGAATGGTCCTCGGGGATCTGGCGACGGAAAAGGCCGTGCAGGAATTCCGGGACAAGGAGGGGTTGAACGATCCCTTTCTGGTGCAGTTCGGAAGCTACGTCTACAAAGCGGCGACCAAGGGGGACATCGGGCGCTCCTACATCACGAAACGCCCCGTGATGGAGGAAATCCTGACGGCCTTCCCCTACACGATAAAGCTGTCAGCCCTGTCCATGCTGATCTCCATTCTCATCGGCATCCCCTGCGGCATTCTCTCCGCCATCAGACAATATTCCATCTTTGACGTGGTCACCATGATCTTTGCCATGATAGGGCTCTCCATGCCCGTTTTCTGGCTGGGGCTCCTGCTGATCCTCCTCTTCTCCGTGCAGCTTCACTGGCTTCCCTCATCGGGATTCGACACGTGGCAGGCCATGATACTGCCCTCCCTGGCCCTTTCCGCCCAGGCCATTTCCATCATCACCCGCATGACCCGCTCCTCCATGCTCGAAGTCATCCGGGCGGACTACATACGCACCGCCCGCGCCAAGGGGCAGAAGGAATCCGTCGTCATCTGGGTGCACGCGCTCTACAACGCCCTGATTCCCGTGGTGACCGTCTGCGGCCTCCAATTCGGCGTGCTCCTCGCGGGAGCCATCCTCACGGAATCCATTTTCGCCATTCCCGGCATAGGGCGCCTCATGGTGGAATCCATCAAAATGCGTGATTATCCCGTCGTGCAGGGAGGCGTGCTCTTCGTGGCGATAACCTTCAGCCTGGTCAATCTCTTCGTGGATCTCGTCTACGCCTATCTGGATCCGCGGATCAAGGCACAGTACAAGTAGGGGGGAAAAAGATGAATACGGCCATAGAACAAAGAAAGAAACGAACTCCCCTCATGGAGGTGCTCTTTCGCCTGAAGAAAAGCCCCCTCGCCATGGCGGGGCTCCTGGTGGTGATCCTTCTGGTCGTCGTCGCGCTCTTCGCGAACGTGCTGGCTCCCTACAGCTATTCGAAACAACATCTGACGCATATGTTCGAAGGCCCGTCGAAGAACTTTCTCCTGGGGACGGACGAGTTCGGCCGGGATATCCTGAGCCGCCTCATCTACGGAGCGCGCATCTCCCTCATGGTGGGCTTCATTGCGGTGAGCATCGCCCTTTTGGCGGGGGGAGTGCTGGGAGCCATTTCGGGGTACTACGGAGGGTGGATCGACAATGTGATCATGCGGGTGATGGACGTGCTGCTCTCCATTCCACAGACCCTTCTCGCCATCGCCATCGCGGCGTCTCTCGGTCCCGGGCTCTTCAACCTGATGATCGCCGTGGGGGTCTCCTCCATGCCGCAATATGCCCGGATCGTCCGAAGCTCGGTGCTCTCCATACGGGGCATGGAGTTCATCGAAGCGGCCCACGCGGTGGGCTCTTCGGACATGCGCATCATCTTCAAGCATATCCTGCCCAACAGCATGGCCCCCATCATCGTGCAGGCGACCCTGGGAGTGGCCTTCGCCATTCTGAACGCCGCAGGGCTTTCCTTCATCGGGCTGGGAATTCAGCCCCCCTATCCCGAATGGGGCGCCATGCTTTCCGGAGGGCGCCAGTACATCCGGGATTACCCGCACCTCACCCTCTACCCCGGGCTTGCCATCATGATCACCATCCTGGCGCTCAACTTCCTGGGGGACGGTCTTCGGGACGCTCTCGATCCCAAACTCAAACGGTAAGGAGACCCGGAGATGAAGCCGACAGCGAAAAACGACCGCATTCCCGCGCCCGAGGAACGTCTTCTTCTGGAAATCCGGGACCTCGTGATCCACTACGAAACCGACGACGGCACGGTGCACGCCGTGGAAAACCTGGATCTCCGGCTCAAGCGGGGCGAGACCCTCGGGTTCGTCGGAGAAACGGGAGCCGGAAAGACCACCACGGCCCTCGGCATCATGCGCCTCATTCCCTCCCCTCCGGGAGTGATCAAATCGGGAAAAATTCTTTTTGAAGGCGAGGATCTCCTGGAGAAGAGCGAGGAGGAAATGCGCGCCATCCGGGGGGACAAGATCGCCATGATCTTCCAGGATCCCATGACCAGCCTCAATCCGGTGATGACCATGGGAAAACAGATCGCGGAGGTCGTCAAACTCCACAGAAAGGTCTCGGAGAAAGAGGCCCTCGCCATCGCGGGAGATATGCTGGAACTCGTGGGCATACCCCGGGAGCGCATCCATGAATATCCCCACCAGTTTTCCGGAGGCATGAAACAGCGGGTGGTCATCGCCATCGCCCTGGTGTGCGACCCGAGCCTCCTGATTGCGGACGAACCCACCACGGCGCTCGATGTGACCATTCAGGCCCAGGTGCTGAACCTGATGAAAAAGCTCAAGCAGCAGTTCAGCGCGTCCATGATCCTCATCACCCACGACATGGGCATCGTGGCGGATATCTGCGATACCGTGGCCATCATGTACGCCGGACGGGTGGTGGAATATGCGGACAAGACGTCCCTCTTCACCTGTCCCGTGCATCCCTATACAGTGGGGCTCTTCGACTCCGTCCCCGACCTGGAGGACGACAAGGAAGAGCTCAACGTCATTCCCGGACTGATGCCGGACCCCATGAACCTTCCCGAGGGCTGCACCTTCCATCCCCGGTGCCGTTTCGCGGTGGAAGCCTGCCGTCTGGAGAAACCCGCCATGAGAGAAGTCGCGCCGGGGCACTTCGTGGCCTGTCCGGTACGGGCGAAAATGCTCCGGGAGCATCCGGAGAAGAACGCCGGAAACGAAGGGGAGAACTAGGATGAAGACGACACAGGAAACCACTCCCTATATCGAAGTACGGGGGCTGAAGAAATATTTCTCCACCAAGCGCGGCACGTTGCATGCGGTGGATGACGTGGACCTCTTCATCAATCGGGGGGAAACCCTGGGGCTCGTGGGGGAATCGGGCTGCGGCAAATCGACGCTCGGACGCTGCCTGATCCGTCTTCTGGAGCCCACCGCGGGAGAGATTCGAGTGAACGCCGAGGATGGCAAGGGGACGGACATCACCGGTCTGGGAAAAGCGAAAATGAAGGAGATGCGCAAAAAACTCCAGATCGTTTTTCAGGACCCCTACGCTTCTTTGAACCCTCGTCTTCCCGTGTGGGAACTCATCGCGGAACCTCTCCGGGTGAACCGCGTCTGCAAGAGCAAGGAGGACATGCAGAAACGCATCCGATATCTCATGGATGTCGTGGGGCTTGCGGAGCGTCTGGAAAACACCTATCCCCACGAGCTCGACGGAGGACGCAGACAGCGTATCGGCGTCGCGCGGGCGCTTGCGCTGGAACCCGAGTTCATCGTTCTCGACGAGCCCGTTTCGGCACTCGACGTCTGCATCCAGGCCCAGATCCTGAACCTGCTCCACCGCCTGCAGAAGGAGTTTTCCTACACCTACCTCTTCATCTCCCACGACCTGAGCGTGGTCAAGCACGTTTCCGACCGGATCGCGGTCATGTACCTCGGAAAAATCGTGGAGACGGGAGAATATCGGGAACTCTTCAGAAAGCCCCTGCATCCCTACACGCAGGCGCTTCTTTCGGCGATTCCCGTGGCGAAGCTCAACGTGGCGCGGGAGCAGATTCTTCTGGAAGGCGACGTGCCGAGCCCCGTGAATCCTCCTCCGGGGTGCCGTTTTATGCCCCGCTGCCATTACGCCCAGGAAATCTGTTCCAGGGAGCTGCCGAAGCTCCGGGAACACGAGCCGCAGCATTTCGTCGCGTGCCATTTCACCGGCAACCTGCAACCGAAGACAAAATGACGTAACCGTGCCGCGCCGCCGGGCGCCAACCCCGCGGCGCGGCCCGCCCGAAAGGGCCGATACGGGCGGAAGGGCCGATACGGGGATCGAGGCGAATTTTCGGCCGGACTTATAGGTTCTGGCGGCGTTTTTGTGCAACGTGATGTCGGGCCGAACCGGCCGTCCGAATTACGATGCAGAAGGGACGCCCTGCCGGGGCGATCAGGGAGGTCCATTTTTCTGGTTTATGCTGAACACGGGTGTTTCCGCTCGACGAAAAAGAGCGTGCCGCAGGGCACGCTCTTTTTGCTGTTTGTTCGGGATGGCCCGCTCCGGGTGGGGCACTGGCGGTTGCGCTCCCGGAAGCGAGCTGGAAAAAACGCACCTCGGTTCTGGAAGCGAATGCTCTTGAAGTCCTTAGTTCGGGTCGGTCGGCTCGTCCGGTTCCGGACGCTGAGATCCTTGAAGGCCGCGGTCCGGGTTGCTCGTCCCGTCCGGCCCTAGAAGCTGATGTTCTTGAAGGCCTCGGTCTGGGCCTTGATGGCCTTTTCCACGGGAAGGCGCTCCATGCTGCTGGCGCCGTAGAAGCCGTGCACGTGTTTGCAGGTGCGGAGGATGAACGCCGCGTCCTCGGGCTCGGCGATGGGGCCGCCGTGGCAGAGGACGAGCACGTCCTTGCGCACCCGCAGGGCCGCCTCGGCCCAGGCGTCGATGAGTTCCGCGCACTGGGGCAGGGTCTTTGCCGTGGCGGCGCCGATGCTTCCCTTGGTGGTGAGTCCCATATGGCAGACGAGGATGTCCGCTCCCGCGGCGGCCATGGCGGCGGCGTCCTCGGCGGAGAAGACGTAGGGGGTGGTGAGAAGCCCCATTTCGCCGGCGCGGCGGATGGCCTCCACCTCAAGGGCGTAGCCCATGCCGGTCTCCTCCAGGTTGGCCCGAAAGACCCCGTCGATGAGCCCCACGGTGGGGAAGTTCTGCACTCCCGCAAAGCCCAGGTCGAGGAGCTGCCGCAGGAAGACGTCCCAGATGACGAAGGGGTCCGTGCCGTTGACGCCCGCCAGCACGGGGGTCTTCTTCGTCACGGGGAGCACTTCCCGGGCCATTTCCAGCACGATGTCGTTGGCGTTGCCGTAGGCGAGGAGTCCTGCAAGGGAGCCCCGACCGGCCATGCGGTACTTGCCGGAGTTGTAGATGACGATGAGGTCGATGCCGCCCGCCTCCTCCCATTTGGCGGACATGCCTGTTCCCGCGCCGCCGCCGATGATGGGAATCCGCCGCTCCGCCATCTCGCGGAAGCGCGCCAGAAGGTCCGCCTTGTTCCATCTTGCCATGAGATGTTCTCTCCTTTCCCAATGTTCCTCTTCCGCATTTCCAATCGCTTGCCCTTGGACTCGGGTCGCATCAGACTCTGCGAGGCGCCCTGCGGGGCTGAGGCAGCCTTATTCAGAGGTTCCTCTACGCAGAATCAGATCGGAGATGTGATGTTGTTCTCGCCTTTCCCGATGTTCATCTTCCGTGTTCCCCGATCCGCTCCGGAGTTGCGTCGTCGTGTCCGCATTTCCGGATCTGCCTCGGAGTGGCGTCGTCGTGTCCGCTCTTTCAGAATCTGCGCTCACGTCCTCTCCCTGTCGCGTTGGGAGGATGCGCCCGCCTCCGGCAGACGTCACGTTTTCGGCGGTGGAGAAGGCTCTCTGCGGCGCCGCGCTTACGCGATCTCCCGGAAGGCCGCCACGAGGGCGGCGGCGAACTCGGGATCGTTGATGTTGTGCGGCAGGGAGACGAGTCGTCGCGACGGGGTCTGCACTACGTTGGCCTTCAGGGTTTCGAAGAGGGCCGCGTCCGCCTCGGGATCGTAAAAGGGAAGGCCCGGTGCGTCGATCATGGAGACGCCCTTCTCGGGGAGGAGGAAGCGCACCGGCCCCTCTATGCGGTTGAGCCGCTCTGCGATCCATTCGCCCATGCGGCGGTTCTCCTCGGGGGTGGTGCGCATGAGCGTCACCTGGGGGTTGTGCACGTGGAAGAGGCGGTCCCGGTAGCGCTCGGGAACGGTGTCCCGGGCGCCGAAGTTCACCATGTCCAGGGCGCCCACGGAGCCCACGTAGGGGGTGCGGGTGCGGATCACCGCGCCGAAGCGGTCCTCCGTGCAGGGAAAGACGCCTCCCATGAGCAGGTCGCACACCTCCGTGGTGGTGATGTCAAGCACGCCCGCAAGGAGTCCCGAGTCGGCGAGCTTCTCCATGGACTGGCCCCCCGTGCCGGTGGCGTGGAAGACCAGGCAGTCGTGCTCCGTTTCGAGGGCCTTGCGCACCATGTCCACGCAGGGGGTGGTGACGCCGAACATGGTCATGCCCAGGGCGGGGCGGTCCTGCCCCTCCGGAACGGGGTTTCGGATCATGCCCGCCAGGGCGGAGGCGGCGTTGGCGAGCACCACCCGGGAGATGCGGTTGATGCCCGCCACGTCCGTCACGGAATAGAGCATGCAGATGTCGTTGGGGCCCACGTAGGGGGCCACGTTGCCCGATGCCACGGTGGAGACCATCATCTTGGGCACGCCGATGGGGAGGGTGCGCATGCCCGTGCAGACCAGGGAGGTGCCTCCGGAGCCGCCGAGGCCGAGGACGCCCCCCACGTCGGTGCGGCTCGCGAGAAAGGCCGCGAAGGCGGCGGCCATGTCCGCCACGGCGCGCCCGCGGTCGTCGGCGGTGTCGAGAAAGTTCGGGTCCGTCGGCGAGAAGGCCGCCACCTCCCGGTTAGTCACGTCGGGCTTTCCCTGGGGGGCGCGGATGCCCACGTCCACCAGCAGGGTCTGGACGCCCTGGGCCGCGATGAGGTCCCGCACGTAGGCGAGATCCTCGTACTTGGTGTCGCAGGTTCCCACTACATAGGCTTTCTTCGTCGTCACTGCCGTCGCCTCCTTTTCGTTCTCCTCCGTCGTTTCCTTACAGACCGGACGCTCTTCTGACGCTCTTTCGTCCTTGAGAAACCCTGATTAAAGGCTCTCTCTCTCGATTTGGACCTCATCGCGTTTTTTCGAGGTCGGCGTGGCATTTTTCAGAGGTTCCCCTGACTTGAGGAAGCACCGAGGGGCTTTCGTCGCCGGTGCGGACAGAATTTTCTCTCAGGTTTCACCGTTCCGCGAAGGACGTTCCGCAAAGGGCGCTTTGGACGTTTCGGCGCGAGCGTCTCTTTTTGTCCCGTTTGCCCCGTTCCGCCCGCATTTGCCGCGCCGGTGTCGCCCGGGTCTTGTACCCTTGCCGCCGTAGAGCGTCGAGGTCTTCGGGTTTGACCGACATTCCGGCGCGGAGAGGGCGTGGAACCCGGGAATCAGGCCTTACCGCGACGTGTGCGGAAGCGTTCAGATGGTGCGCACTGTATCGGGTTCACTGTGCGACATCGGCAGAAACTTGCCGGCCTTACCGCAGCGCGTTCAGAATGGCGAGCACCTCGTCCTTGCCGAGGGGGACGAAGGCCCCCACCGGCCCTTTCTCCACGGCCTTGGCGGCCATCTCCTCCAGACGGTCCGTGGGGACGCCCAGTTCCGTCAGGGTGAGGGGCAGGCCGCAGGCCCGGATCCACGCCTCCAGACGGCGGATGCCCTCCAGGGCGGTGTCCTCCAGGTCGAAGGGATTCATGTCCGCGTCCATCACCCGGTGGGCGAACTGGGCGAACCGGGGCACGTCGTGGGAAAGGACGAAGCGCATCCACGCCGGAAAGACCGCCGCGAGCCCCGCCCCGTGGGGAACGTCGTAGATGGCGGAGAGTTCGTGCTCGATCTTGTGGGAGCCCCAGTCGCCGAGGCGCCCCGTGTCGAGGATGCCCGAGTGGGCGTTGGTGGCGCTCCACATGAGTTCCGCCCGGGCGGCGTAGTCGTCGGGCTTCGCCAGTGCCCGGGGGAGGTTGGCGAGGATGGTCTTCATGGTGGCCTCGCAGAGCCGGTCCGTGAGTTCCACGTCGCGGTCGTTGGTGAAGTAGCGCTCCAGCACGTGGGCCAGCATGTCCATGGCGCCGTAGCGCGTCTGGTCCGCGGGGAGGGAGAAGGTGAGTTCCGGGTTCAGCAGGGCGAAGCGGGGGCGGAGAATCGTGCCCTTGTAGCTCCGCTTGTACCACCCTTTCTCGTTGGTCACCACCGAGGTGGGACTCGTCTCGCTCCCCGCGGCGGGAATGGTGAGCACCACTCCCACGGGCAGGGCCTTTTCGGGGACGGCCGTCTCGTCGTAGAAGTTCCACACGGGGCCGTCGTAGGGGACGCCGAGGGCGATGCCCTTTGCGGAGTCGATGACGCTGCCGCCCCCCACGGCGAGGATCAGGCCCGCGCTCTCCCGGCGGCAGAGGGCGATGCCCTCCTCCACCAGGGAGAGCCGTGGATTGGGCTGCACTCCTCCGAGTTCGACCGCCGTGAGCCCCGCCTCTTCGAGAGAGCCCCGGATGCGGTCCAGAAGGCCGCTTCGTTTGACGCTGCCGCCGCCGTAGTGGAGCAGCACTTTTTTCGCGAGGCGCGCCGCCTCGGCTCCGGCGGCGAGTTCCGCGCCGCGGCCGAAGACGATTTTCGTGGGATTTTCGTAGGTGAAGTCTCTCATGGTGTCTCCTTCCAGAATAGAGTCGTTGTGATTCCTCCGGTATGACGCGGTGCCGGAAAGAACGCGCTCTCAAGAAGAACGTGTCAGGAACAGGAAGAGCGTCCCCTCAAAAAGAGCGTGTCGGGGAAGAACGTGGCCTCGGAAACGAGGCGGTCGCGAAAACACGGTCACCCAAAAACGGTTGCCGCAAAAGCACTCGCCGAAGAAACACTCGCACGAAGGAGCGCGTGCTTCCAAAGCGTTCGCCGCGCAAGCGCTCACCGCGGGAACGGTTGCCGGAAGAGAGCGTGCGCCAAGGAGCGAGTGCCTCCGAAGCGACCGCTGACGAGTGTCTCCCAAAGCGGTCGTCGCATAAATCGGACGGAACGACAGGAGAACATGAGAACAGTATAGTCTATGGGGGCGGGGGGTAACAGTGTCGGCGCCGTTTTTCCCCGAAGTCCGAGGATGCGGGGGTGTTTTCGTCTCGACGCCGAACAAAAGGGGTTCGGGAAAAACCGGGGAGTGTCGTCAAAATCGTTTCCGAACACTCGCACGGGTCTCGTTCTGCACAGATCAGGTCCATGGACCGGAGGCAGCCCATTTTGCGGGCCTCGGCGTGCCGGAGGAAAGGGTTTCGACGATGGGGGAAAGAAACCTGTCCGCCTGAGCGACGATTTCTCCGAAGGCGGCGGGAACGTGATCCTGTCCGAGCCTTTTCCGGAACGCTGTCCACTGTGTCTGTTTGGCGGAGATGAAAGGGTCGGTGAATGCCTCGATTTCTTCGGGCAGCGCGGTGCCGCGTCGTTCAAAGGTCAGGCGAACAGCCTCTGTCAGTTCGGCTCCGTCGAAATCGAACTGCCTGGACAAGAGCCAGATGTCGTAGAAATCCTTCATTCGGCTGTTCAGTGCACCCAATGTAACCATGGCTTCGAATTTTTCCGCGATGGCGCTCTCCAGGCTGTAACAGAGCAATCGCGGCGCTGGGGAATGCAGGATGGTCGGGAGTTCTGCTTCTCGAGGCTCCGGGTACACGACGTCGCCGAAACCGATGTCGATCCGCATATGGATTCTCGCGGAGCCCAGTGCGCCCAGGAACCGGATCCGGATTCCCTCGTACTTCGCGTCTTCGGTGATTCGCTCGGTTCGAATGGAGTCGGGGTCGAAGGCAAGCCCGTCCGCTTCCGTGTCCACGGCCAGGATGTCCCGAATCTGTGCGACGATGTCGGTTTCCTTGTTGCTCGTTCTTCCCAGCATGTCGATGTCCATGGTCGGACGAAACTCGGGTGCACGCCAGGCTCTCAGCATTAAAGCGCCTTTGAGAATGAATCGGTCGGCGTGAGCGGATCGGGACAGTCGGTAGAGGAATCGCTCCATGGTATAGTAGTGAAGTAGTTCGTTGAATGTTCTCCGGTCGTTCCTGGCACGATCGAGAAGGCGCTGCCGGACGGATGCGGCAATGTTGCCGGGGGATTTCACAGCATTGCCTCCAGGTATGGCCGCATCACCTTTTCGATCCGGCAGATTCTGGCGTACGCGAGCAGTTTGCCGAGGTCGCATCGCTTTCGTGCCCTGTAAAGCTTTAGTGCCTCCAGTACCACATCCGTTCCGATCTTATTGCGGAACTTGAAACAGTCGGCCAGGGTTTTCTCGGGACTGTAGATCCTGAGGGGCACTCCGTCGATCAGGTGCTCCTCGATGCCGGACGTGTATGCTTCGTGCGAGAATTTGTGGGCCTGGACGGGAGGATAGTCGAGCGACGGCATCCGCGAGTCTCTCGGAACCGCCACGGAAACGACATGCGGAATCTGGGTCGTGATGTCATGCCAGGCCAGTGCGGAGACAAGACAGAGAACGGCCTTCGGGAAGCGAAGGCTCACCGTGACCAGGTCGGGGTTGCTGATCGGGGGCAGTTCCACCAGCCGATAGAGACCCCTGCTCATCCGTTCGACGATGCCCTTGTCCCGGAGGGCATAGAGCATGTAGGGCGTGATGCCGTGTGCGACCGCCTCGCTCATTCTGAGTCGGCCGCCATGTCTGCGGAAAATCTCTTCATGTCGTTCTTTCATTGTAGGCTCCGGATAAAAAACATACTGTCCCCACTTGTCAACAAGTAGGGACAGTATGTCTGGTTTTGGCCGTGAAATCAAGCCGCAGAATCAAGGAATTCTCCCAAAGAGCCGTGCCCCTTTTCCTCGGAATGTCCCCGGAGCGGGCACGTTCCTCCGTCTCTTACGGCTTGGGCGCGGAGACGACCTTGAAGGGTTTCTCCGGCGCCGCCCAGATGGCCAGGTAGGCGCCGCCCTCGGGGAGGGCGAGTTCCGCCGCCCCCCATCCCTCGCCGACGCAGACGAAGTGCGCGTCCCAGAGAACCCACCGCAGGTCCGCCTCGGGAGCGCCTTCAATGGCCGCCGTGCCGCTCTCGGGGGGAAGGGAGAGCCACCGGATGTCGTCGCCGCCGCCCAAAAAGAGCATCTCCCCCTTTGCGGGGGCCTTGGACACGGACTCGAGAGGGCGGAAGGTGTATCCCTGGAAGCGGAGCCACTCTCCGTCACCCTTCGGAAGAATCTCCAGGTCGCTCAGGTCACGCCCCGGAACGGTGGGGAGCAGCAGGTCCATGAGGGCGTGGGTGTCGTCGCCCCGGGCGGCGTTCACATGCTGGAATCCGCCGCCGGTCACGTCGCTCTGCACGAAGAGATGGCCGTCGAGCCCCTCCACGGCATGGAGGCGGAGCCGAGGGTCCGGTCCCGACGGCCACAGCAGGGATGCCGCCGGTTCGTCCGCGGCGAGCCAGGTGGTGTCCAGGCGTGTCTTCCAGGCCGGGGAGAGGGGCGCTCCGGGGACAAGGCGCTGCATCATGGGGATGGCGTCCGTGTAGTGTCCGTAGCCGAAGGGCATCTCCGCCGCGATGTAGTCCCTGCCGTCGCCCCGGACGAAGAAATATTCGGGATAGCGGGCGCCCTGATTTCCGGAGTAACGTCCGTTCTCCCGGTAGTGCAGTCCCTCCGCGGCGGGTTCCCAGGCGTCGCCGCTGCGGACGCGCAGGTCCAGTCCGCCCTTTGCGTCGGCCTGGAGGAAGAAGAGCTTCTGGTGATCGGCGAAGAATCCCGAGGCGTTGGTGATGTCCTCCGGGGCGGGCGTCGCCTCGGGGAGCAGGTCCGGCGAGAGGGGCTCCGGAAGGGCCGCGAGGGTTCCCCGGTCCACCAGCGCCGCAAGGAGGGCCAGCTCCGCCAGGGCGGCGAGGTTCACGCCGGCGCTGTTGGCGCTGAGTACCGCCACACCGAGGTTCGCCTCGGGGAGCACGATCAGTTGGGAGAAGTAGTAGGCGGTGCCGCCGTTCTTTGCCAGAGCGGCATGTCCCAGGACACCCAGTCCGGGGTGCGCTACCGAATCCCATCCCAGACCGTAGCGGACGACCTTGGTGTCCACGAGGCGGAAGCTCCCCTCGGTGCGGTCTTTCTCCGTGGCTGCAAGGGACTCCTCGGAGAGGATGCGCACGTCTCCCCAGGCGCCGCCGCCGGCGATCATGGCGAGGAAATTCGCCAGATCACCCGCGGTGGAGCGGATGCCGCCGCTCGCGCAGGGATTGGCGTATTCCAGGGGAAGAACGTCACCTTCGTCGTCGGGATATCCCTTGGCGTAGCTTCCCTCGGGGAGCGGCTCCAGGGGAAAGCTGGTGCGCGTCATGCCCAGGGGAGAAAAGATCTCCCGGGCCACGTACTCCGGATAGGGGACGCCCGTCACGGCCCGAAGGACGTGCTCGAAGAGGGTGAAACCGTCGTTGCAGTACACGTGCATGTACCCCGGGGCGTGCTTGAGGCGGCTTCGCTCCAGCGAGGCCCGCACGTCCGCCGGATAGGAGGGACGGGCGCGGGAGGTGAAACCGCCCCGGTAGTTGGAGCCGGGGAAACCCGAGGAATGGTCCAAAAGCATTCCCACCGTGAGGTCCTTGGCCTCGGGGGAGCGCATGGCGAAGTCCGGCAGGTAGTCCGTCACGGGACGGTCGAGGTCGAGCTTGCCCTCCTCAACGAGCTTCATCGCGGCGACGGCGGCGAAGACCTTGCTCTCCGAACCGATGCCGAAGATGGTCTCCGGCGTCGCCGGTTGTTCCCTCTCGCGGTCGGCGGTGCCGAAGGCGAGTTCCCAGGCGGTTTTGCCGTCCGCCATGAGCGCTACGGTGAGGGACATACGGGGATGCTCGGCGAGCGCTTCTCGGACGAAGCGCGTCACCTCCGCCTTGGAGAAGGCGTAGGGCTCCGCCGGAGTGGTTTCCTGCGAGACGGCGTCCTCGGCTGCCTGGGGTGCGGGGACGGCGGCGGGTTCTTCCGGTGCGGGTGGTGTCTCGGGTGCCCGCAGCACCACGGAGAGAACCGCCCAGAAGAGGAGCATCACCACCGGAAAGAGCATCACCGGATGTCCTGTCCGTGCTCGCGCCGGAGCCTGGGGCGGGACCGCCTTCTTCGGAGGGGTGTTCTTTCCGTTTCCGCCCCCGCCGTTCTTGTTGCCGCCGTTGCCTTTTTTGCTCTGCTTCGTGTCCATGGGGAACCCTCCCTCGCCGATGCGTCGGACGCGCCCTTTCGGGCGGTCGCTGCCGGAAACCGTTCTCCCGAGTCGCCTGTGTTCTTCCTGTAAACCGAGCCGAAAGATTGCGGGGGAAAAACGAAAAATCTCCGGGCGGATTTCGTGATGTCCCAGGGGTTTTTCCGGAGATCGTCGCGCTGTGCCGGGACACTTCACTCGAAGCCTAGCACTGCGCCGGAAACACGTCAACGAAGCGAGCCGCCTCATGGAACCGGACAGTGTGTCACCCCTGAGCGGGACGAGAAAATGTTCCCTATGACGAACAGGGGCGACGTATTCATGAAGACGAAGGAAGCGGAGAGTTTCCCGCCGCCTTCCGGATCGACCGGCCGCCCGGGCGTCGTTTCTTTCGAGGAGAGTGGTGCGCGCGCCCGGGTGCGAAGAACGCCGGGGACGCGAGGGCGGCGTGCGGAACCGGAACCAGAGGTGGAAGCCGCGACCGGAAGAGGATGTGTCCGCCTCCGGGAGGACGGGGGCAGGGCGCGGCGTCGGGACGGTTCGGGGAAAGCGGATCGAACACCGGAAATCATGGAGGACGTGATGCGGTGTCGGACTCGGGGCCCTGTGCGTGGCCGGCGGCGAAGAAAGAACTCCGAAATGTTGAGGACATTGTGAGAGTTCGGGAGGGGCGAAGGAGTTCTTATCTTGTATTCATCCTTCTGTTGCAAAAGAGTGCTATGCTGATCACGGATGAAGAAGGGGCACAATGCCCCGTTTGTGCAGGAATTGCAGGGAGTGAAGAGAAGCAAGGCAAAAAGCAGGAAAGCAAGAAAGCAAGGCAAAAAGCAAAAAAAGCAAAAAAAGCAAAAAAAGCAGGAAAGCCGGAAAGCCGGAAAGCCGGAAAGCAGGAAAGCAGGAAAGCAGGAAGGAAAGGAAGGAAAGTGTCTTCTCCCGAAAGCCTTTTCGAAGGGGGTCCTGACGGCGGAGGCGCACGCACGAGGAGCGGGAGGGAGACGGAGGCGGAGAGAGGCGGAGAGAGGCGGAGACGCAGGCGGCGAAAACGAATCTGTGTGGATCTGAAAAAGCGGGCAAGGACGGACGAGGATGGACGAGAGCGGGCGAGGGAACGCCCGCGGCGGGGCGCGAAGCGCCGGAGACGAAAGGGTGGGGGACGCGCCATGTGGAAAGGTTTGCGGATTCGGACGAAGATACTGGTCGGCGTGCTGCCTCTCGTGGTGGCGGTGTTCGCCGCCATGATCGGCTATGTGGCCGTACAGGCCCGGAACCTTGCGATGCGGGACGCCCTGGACCGGGCGGAGCAGACCGCGCTGGTCTACGCGGGACGTTTCGGCGACACGCTGAACGATGCCATGGGATCCGCCCGCTCCCTCGCGGCGACGCTGGCGGGCATGCGCACGGCGGGGGCTCCCTCCCGCGAGGTGGCTCTTGCGGTCATGAAGAGCCTTGCCGAGGCCACTCCGTCCTATCTGGGCGTGTGGACCGTCTGGGAGCCCGACGCCTTCGACGGAAAGGACCGGGAGTTCAGCGGCGCGCCGGGGCACGACGCGTCGGGGCGGCTCGTCGCCTACTGGAACCGCGCTTCGGGAAGTCTGCTCCTCGAACCCTGCGTGGACTACGACAATCCCGATGCCTGGGACTATTACAAACGTCCTCTGAGCACGAAGCGGGAAGTGATCATGGAGCCCTTTTCCTACGTGGTGGCGGGGAAAAACGTGCTCCTCGTGAGTCTCTGCGTTCCCATCGTCGTGGACGGAAAAGCCCTGGGCGTGGCGGGAGTGGACATCGCCACCGACACCATCCAGGAGATGGTGAAGAGCACCCGCATCTTCGGCAGCGGTGCCCTGACGGTCATCGCCGGGGACGGCACGCTCGCGGGACACCCGAAGGACGAGCTGCTCGGAAAGAAGATCACCGACCCGGAGATCGCCGCACCCAATGCGGCGACGACCCTGGCGCGCATCGCCCGGGGCGAGACGTTCACCCTGCGGGAATATTCCGCGGCGCTCGGGAGCGATGTCCTCAAGGTGCATGTTCCCCTCTCGGTGGGGCGCACGGAAACGCCCTGGAGCGTGGTCGCGCTGGCGCCGGAGGCGGCCGTCTTCGCGGGGGTGGACCACCTCGGGCGCGTCACCGCCGCAGGAGCCGTCCTGGGAATCGGACTGCTCTGCGCGGTGGTGCTCTTCCTCGCGGGCAGCATCACCCGCCCCCTGCGTACCCTCACCGGGCGGGTACGCGCCTTTGCCTCGGGGGATCTGACGGTGCGTTTCTCCGAGGATGACGCCCGAGGCGGGGCGGACGAAGTGGCCCTCATGGCCCGCTCTCTGGACGAGATGGCGTCCTCCCTCGGCGCCGCCCTTGAGGACGTGCGCTCCGCCGCGGAGAATGCGGCGGGATCCGCCGAATCCCTCGCGGCCCTGTCGGAGGAGGCCCTGGCCTCCATGGAGGAAGTGAAGGGTTCCATCGACGCCGCGGCGGCGCTTTCAGGGCGCAACGCCGAGACGCTGGCCTCGACCAACGCGGGAGTGGAGGAGATCTCCTCCGGTGCGGCGAGCGCGGCGAGCGCCGCCGCGGAAGGTGCCGAGGCGGCCTCGGTGACCGCCGAGGGGAGCGAGCGGGCCGTGGCCCGGGTGGAGGGCGTCATCGCGAAGATCCAGGCCGTGGGTGCCAAAACGGAGGAGTCCGGAACGAGCATCAACCGCGTGGCCACGTCGGTGAGTTCCATCACCCAGTTCGTCACCACCATCAAGACCATTGCGGACCAGACGAACCTGCTGGCCCTGAACGCCGCCATCGAGGCGGCCCGGGCGGGCGAGGCGGGGCGGGGCTTCGCGGTGGTGGCGGAGGAAGTGCGGAAACTCGCGGAGGAATCCAACGTGGCGGCCAAGGAGGTGGAGAGCCTCATCACCTCGCTCCAGGCGGACACGAAGCGCTCCCTGGATGTCACCGTCGAGGCGGGAGGCATCATGAAGGAGACCGTTGCCGCCGCGGCGGAGGCGCAGAAGGAGCTGAAGGAATCCCTTGCCCAGATCGCCCGGGTGAACGACGTGATGCAGAACATCGCCGCGGCGGCGCAGGAGCAGGCTGCGGCGAGCGCCGAAATGGCGGCGGGCATCGACCGGGCCGCCAAGGGGACCGGCGAGATGGCCAAGAACCTGGAGTCCATCAAGGTCGCGTCGGACGAGACGTCCAAGGCGGCGGAGAGCGTCGCCAGAGAAGCATCGAGCGTCTCCGAGGGGACGGAACTGATTCGGGAGCGACTTGCCGCGTTCCGCACGGGCGGCGTCGCTTCCTCTTCCGCCTCCGTTCCCGCGGCGTCCGGATCGCTTCGTGCGCTGCCGGAGGCGAAGTAGAGGGCGCTTGGAGACAAGGTGCGCCGCGGATGGGCGGCGCCAAGGGCGGCAGTGACTTCGGCGAAGTAGAGGGCGCGTCCGAAAGACACGGTATGCCCGTGCGGCGGCGCTCTTTCCGGGAGTCCGGCTCTCTTCGTTACGTTTGAGCGGAGAATTCAAGAAACGCAAAACGGGGAGGCGCACGCCTCCCCGTTCGCATGTCCGGTACCTCGCACGGGTGTTGCCGCCGCGTCGCAGTGTATGGGCTTTTCGCATGTCCGGTTCCCCCGTCGGCGGAAGACGGTCCGCGATGGATTCGTTTGCGAGGGCGCGCCGAGGCGTGTGAACGTGTTCGCCTGTTCAGCGCCTTTTACCGTTCGCACTTCTCGGCCGTATGGGTGTTGCCGCCACGCCGGTGTTTGTCTCCGAAAGTGCACCGGTGTTTCTGCTCGCCTCCGCATTGGTCCGTGCGTTTTTCTCCTCCTGCGGTACAATGCAAAAAGCTCTTCCCGCTGGAAAAATCCGCACGGGATGTGGCAACGCCGGAACGTCCTGGAGAGATCTTCCGAAGGGATGCGGCGTGTTGCGGAATGGTGGAAGTTCGTGATTCTTTGCTCCGATCGGAACGAGGGGCGGAGGAATAGGGGAGCCAAGGGGTCCTTCGAGGTTCAGGAATTCTGTCCATGACGTGACGAGAGAATGCGTACCGCTGTGGGGAAATGGGTGTTTCCTTCGTCCGGCAATCTGGGTATCCCTTGACGGGCTTCGCCGCCGCAGGCGGAACGGCCGCCGTCTGCACAACGGATGCCGCGTGACGGTCGTGCCGTTGGCGACCACACCATTGGCGATCATGCCATTGACGGCCATACCTGAAGGCCGCGCCATGGACCGGCCGCACCGTATCACACCCACACCTTATCGACGAAAGAAGGGGAGAACTGCGTGGAACTCGAGCTGATGCACGTGGCGGGGCTTCTGGCCCTCGGGTTGGTGGCGGGATTTCTGAACACCGTCGGGGGCGGGGGATCACTTCTGACGCTGCCGCTGTTGACCTTTATGGGAATGGACCTCGCCGTGGCGAACGCCACGAACCGGATCGGCATCTTTCTTCAGTGTGCCGCGAGCACCTGGACCTTCCGCAGTCAGGGCGTGTTCTCCCTCCGCAAAGTTCTCCCCCTGGGGATCGCCGCCTGCGCAGGCTCCGCCCTGGGTGCGTTTCTGGCCATTCAGATCGACAAGCGGGCGCTGAACCTCGCCATCGGCGTGCTCATCTCCGTCATGGCGGTGCTCCTGGTGGCGAAGCCCCGCATGTGGGAGGAGCGGAAGGTCGTCACCTGGCCGAAGTGGGCGGTGTGGATGCTCTTCGCCGCCATCGGCGTCTACGGCGGATTCATCCAGGCTGGGGTCGGGTTTTTCCTCTCCTGGGGGCTCGCGGGGGCCGCGGGGTACGATCTGGTGTCGGGAAACGGGGCGAAGAGCTTCATCGTCTTTCTCTACACCGCGGTGAGCCTGGTGCTCTTCTTCGCCGGAGGGCTGGTGAACGTTCCCGTGGGGCTCATCCTCTCCGTGGGCGGCATGGCCGGGGCAGTGCTGGGCGCCCGCTTCGCCGTGGCGAAGGGCAACACCTGGATCCGGTGGATCCTGGCGGGGATCATTTGCGTTACCGCCCTCAAGATGGCCCTGGACGCTTTTGCGCACTGAGACACGGCGCTTTCGCGGCGGGCGGTGCGGCATGCATGAAGGACACCTGACGTCTGCGGGAGGCGAAAAACACGTTTCGTGCACGTGGCCTCCCCGCACCACATTCTGTCGGGTGACCGACCGGAACACCGGTGACGGGGGAGCGGGTTTGTCCGGGGTTTTCGGAGCGTGTCGCCTCCGGCAGCGGGTTTTCGTGATCGGGCAGGCGCAAGAAAGCGCTGCGGCGGATCCGGCAGGGGCCGCCCGGCCCGGTCAGGCGGTTTCCCCGGCGCCGCGGAATTTCTGCTCGTAGGCGGCGTAGATCTTGTAGAAGTGCCCCCGCATCTCCTCCACGGTCTCCTCGCTTTTTCTCTCCCAGAAGGCATCCACGAGATTCTCGTGCTCCCTGATGATCGCCTCGGGGCGGCGCTGTTCGTAGAGGGCGTAGATGGCGATGCGGGTCACCTCGTCCCGGACGCGGTTCCAGATGTCCGTAAGGCGGCCGTTGCCCACGTGGGCGATGATGGTGGTGTGGAACTTCATGTCCTCCTTGATGAAGGCGATGGGGTCTCCCGAAAGCTCCCGCATGTTGTTGATGAGGGGGACCAGAAGCCCCGCAAGCAGGCGCGGCTCGCCCGAGGCGAAGATGGTCCGGATGGCGAAGAGTTCCACCATTTCCCGGAGCATGAAGACCTCCCGCACGTCCTCCATGCCGATGGGGCGCACCACGGCCTTGCGCTGCTCCCGCAGGAGGACCCATCCATCCTGGGCGAGACGCTTGATGGCCTCCCGGACGGGCGTGCGGCTCGTGCCCAAAGAGAGGGCCAGCGCCCGCTCCTGAAGGGTGCTCTCCGGCGGCAGACGCAGTTCCACGATCCGGGACTTGATCTCGTCGTAGACGCGGTTCGCCAGGTTCTGTCTCTCCTCGTGCGTTCCCCTTCCTCGTTCTGCCGTTTCGGCCATTGATAACACCCGCATTTTCCGTGAATTTCGGATCGGAGGTTCCCCGAAGGGACCCCGTCCGATTTTCGGGTCCGACCGCGGCATGTGTTTCCCGCTTCGAGCTATGGCGCGTCGGATCCTTTTTGACGATGTTCCGTTTTCGGAGGTGCCGTTGTGTTTCGGACGACGATGTTCCGTTTTCGGAGGTGCCGTTGTGTTATCGGATGACGATGCTCCGTTTCGGAGGGCGCCGTTGTGTTATCGGATGAAGATGTTCCGTTTTCGGAGGCGCCGTGCCGCATCCTGAACGTTGTGTCATTCCTGTTGTACAGGATTGACGCGGCGTTCGTCAAGTCGCATTCTTCCGCTGCGTTGCCGCTGCCGTGTCCGCGTCGCTCTCCCGAGGGGCGGAGGGCTAAAGCGGGCGCGTACCGCAGCGGCAGAGTCGCAGGGTGAGCGCCGCGGGCCGGAGTCGCGGGGGCAGGGCCGGGGGGCCGGCCTCAGAGCACCTGCCCCATGAGTTCCGGAACCATCAGGGCCAGCCGGGGAAAGAGGATGGTCAGCGCGATGGCTATTACCAGGGCCAGTACGAGCGGCAGGGATTCCCGGATGAGTTTCTCGAAGGGCGCCCGGCAGATCCCCTGGGCCACGTAGAGGTTCACCCCCACGGGGGGCGTGATCATGCCCAGACAGAGGTTCATGGTCATCACCACGCCGAAGAGGATGGGACTGTACCCCACGGAGGTGACGATGGGCAGGAAGAGGGGCGTGAAGAGCACCACGTTGGAGGTGGTGTCGATGAACATTCCCGTGATGAGGAGAAAACCCATGATGAGCGCCATGAGGACGACGGGATTGTCCGAGAAGGAGAGCATGGTCTCCGCCAGGGTCTGGGGAATGCGCTCCATGGTGAGAAGCCGCCCGAAGGTGGTGGCGCCGCCGAGGATGAACATGGAGAGGCAGGAGAGCACGCCCGCCTCCACGCAGGCGTCGAAGAGCTTTGGGAAGTCGAGGCGCCGGTAGACGAAGAAGCCCACGATCAGGGCGTAGAAGCACCCCACCACCGCGGCCTCCGTGGGAGTGAAGACGCCGCCGTAGATGCCACCGAGGATGATGAAGGGGAGAAAGAGCGCCCATTTGGCCTTCCAGCACTGGGCGAGCACCCACAGTACGCCTCCCTGGCGTTCCTTGCCTGTGTAGCCCCGCCGGCCCGCGATGAACCGGTTCGTGAGGATGAGCAGAAGTCCCATGAGCAGCCCCGGCAGGATACCCGCGGCGAACATGCTCACCACGGACGTGCCGGCGATGACGCTGTAGATGATCATGGGGATGCTCGGCGGAATGACCGGGCCGATGGTGGCTCCCGCGGCGACCACGGAGCCCGCGTAGGCAGGGTCGTAGCCGCGCTTGACCATGGCGGGGACGAGGATGACCCCCAGGGCGGCCACCACGGCGGGGCCGGACCCGGAGATGGCGGCGAAGATCATGCACGCCACGATGGTGGAGGCGCCGAGCCCGCCGGGCATGTTCCCCGTGACGGCGTCGCCCACGTTGATGATCTCCTCCGCGAGCCCGGACCGGGACATGAGGGTTCCCACGAGCATGAAGAAGGGAATGGCCATGAGCGGAAAGGAGTCGGCGGTGCTGATCATGGCCTGGGCGAGGAGCTGGATCATGGGGCTCCCCGGATAGAAGAGCACGAAGACCAGGGCGCACGAGGCGGCCATGGCGACGGCCACGGGAACGGAGAGGACGAGCAGGGCGAGGAGCGAGACCAGAAGCAGCGCAATCATGTCAGGCACCGCCTTCCGCGGCGGCGGAGTTCGCCCTGGCGGCCCGGAGCACCCGCTGGAGCGTGCGTACCGTGAGCCCCAGCATGCCGATGGTGCCCGCCATGTACATGGTCCACGTGGGAAGCCACGGAATGGAGGCGAAGACCTGATGCGTGCGGATCTGCATGAGCACGGTCTTGAAGATGAGCCACCCCATGTAGACGCCGAAGCCCATGGTGAAGACGTCCGAGAAGAGGGCGATCAGGCGGGCCGGACGGGGCGGAAGGAACTGGACGAGGGCGTCCACCTTCAGGTGGATTCCCTGCTTGGCGGCGAGGCTGATGCCTGTCATGGTGAGCCAGACGAAGCCGATGCGGGCGGACTGTTCCGCCCAGGAAAAGCTGAAGGAGAGGACGTAACGGCAGAAGACCTGGACGAGGAGCGTTCCCAGCATGAAGAGCATGACCGAGAAGAGCACGTACTCCTCCCACTTGTCGAGATGTGCGGCGATGGAGCGTTTCATGGACATTCCCCCCGGTTTC
>NZ_JARKPW010000093.1:0-5773 GCF_029975095.1 Aminiphilus sp. | reverse complement strand
CACCGCCCTGGGAATGAGCGTCCCCCAGCTCATCGCGGGAACCGTGGTGATAGAGAACATCTTTGCCTGGCCCGGCATCGGCCGCCTGTGCATCTCCGCGATCTTCAACAGGGACTACCCCGTGATCCAGGCCTACATCCTCATCATGGGAGTGCTCTTCATCTTCTGCAATCTCGCCGTGGATATTCTCCACTGCCTGATGGACCCCCGTCTCAGGAGGGCCGGATGATGTTCCTGTCGAGACTCGCACGGGACAGAACGGCCGTGGCCTGCCTCGCGATCGTCGCGGTGGTGATTCTCGCCGGCATTTTCGCCGACGTTCTGCCGCTGAACGACCCGACCAAGGTCAACGTCCTGGCCAAATTCCGGGCTCCTTCGGCGAAATTTCCCCTCGGGACGGACCATCTGGGGCGGTGCACCCTGTCGCGACTCGTTCACGGCATACGCCCCACGGTGCTCCTCTCTCTCGTCACCATGGCCTGCACCCTCGCGCGGGGCACCCTGGTGGGGCTCGTGTCCGGATATTTCCGGGGAACGGTGGACGAACTCTTCATGAGAACCTGCGACATTCTGCTCTCCTTTCCGAGCCAGGTCATGATCCTCGCCGTCGTGGGCGTGCTCGGACCGGGGATGATGAACGTGGTGCTGGCGAACATCGTGATCAAGTGGGCGTGGTATGCCCGCATGATCCGAAGCTCCGTCATCCGGTTCGGCGACAGGGGATACGTTCTCTTCTCGAAGGTCTCCGGAGCCGGGACGCCCTTCATTCTGTTCCGCCACATCCTGCCCGGAGTGGCCTCGGAACTCCTCGTGCTCGCCTCTCTCGACATGGGGTGGGTCATCCTGAACATCTCCACGCTCTCCTTTCTGGGGCTGGGCGTTCAGGCCCCCGCGCCGGAATGGGGAGCCATGCTCAGCGAGGCCAAAGAAGTGATGGGAAGGGCCCCCCTGCTCATGTTCGTGCCAGGGACGGCCATCATGGCGGTCGTGTCGGCGTTCAACCTGATCGGGGACAGCGTCCGGGACGCCATGGACCCGAAAACACTCTGAGAGGAACACCATCCGAGAAAGGACAAGGGAGGGATGCCGTCGTGAATCCTCTGTTGCGCGTGCGTGATCTGTGCGTCTCGGCGGTCGGGAAGAACGGCCGCCCGACGCCCCTGGTGAAGAACGTCTCCTTCGATGTGGAGGAGGGCATGTGCGTCGGCATCCTCGGCGAGAGCGGAAGCGGAAAGAGCCTGACGTGCCGGAGCATCGTGGGGCTTTTGGGGGCGGGGTGTTCCGCCTCCGGAGAGGTGCTCTTCCAGGGAAGGAACCTTCTGACGGCGCGGAGGGAGGAACTCCGGCGGCTGCGCGGAGCGGAGATCTCCATGATCCTCCAGAATCCCATGACATCCTTCGACCCGATGGTCACCGTGGAGGGGCACATCGCCGAGACGCTGCGGGCACACGGAAGAACGAGCCGCAAAGATGCGGTGAAGACGGGAATCGCCATGCTGGAACAGATGCGGATCGACAACGCCGCGAGCGTGCTCGGATGCTATCCCCACCAACTGAGCGGCGGCATGCTGCAGCGCGTCATGATCGGGCTCGCCCTCCTGTTCGGGCCGAAGCTGCTCATCGCGGACGAACCGACCACGGCGCTCGACTCCGTCACCCGCTTCGAAATGATGAAGGAAATCCGCCGCGTGAGACGGGAGTGCGCCTGTGCCATGCTCTTCGTCTCCCACGATCTGGGGGTCCTTTCTTCGGTGGCGGACACGGTCCTGGTGATGCACCGCGGGGAGATCGTGGAGAAGGGAGAACTCCGGAAGGTGTTCCTATCGCCGAAGAGCGAGCATGCCCGGTATCTCATGGAAACCCGCTCGTCCCTGGTGCGGCGCTTCCGCCGCGCCCTGGGCTCCGTGGAGACCGCCGATGCTGCTGCAAGCTTCTGACATTCACGTGAGCTTTCCGGAAGCGAGCCCCTTCTTCCTTCGGAGGAGGCGCAGGCCCGTCCTGAAGGGCGTCTCCCTCTTCCTGAGAGAGGGACAGTGCCTCGGCATCGTCGGGGAATCGGGATGCGGCAAGAGCACCCTCGGGCGGGTTCTGATCGGGCTGCTCAGGCCGGAGAGGGGGCGTGTTCTCGTGTGCGGCGAGGATCTCTACGACCGGCGCGGGACGAAGGCCCGCCGGTGCGGCAGCGTGGTCTTTCAGGACTATACGTCCTCGGTGAACCCGCGGTTCCGCATCGAAGCCGTCATGAACGAGCCTCTCCGCACTCTCGAAGGACTCGGCAAGCGGGAACTCCGGGAACGAGCCGCCGAGCTTCTCGAAAGGGTCGGACTCGGCGGCGAGTTTCTCGACCGCTATCCGCACCAGTTGAGCGGCGGTCAGCTCCAGCGGGTCTGCATCGCCCGCGCCCTCGCCGGAGCCCCCCGTTTTCTGCTTCTGGACGAGGCCGTCAGCTCGCTGGACGTCTCCGTCCAGGTGCAGATCATGGACCTGCTCGCCGAGTTGAAGGAAACACACGGCCTCTCCTACCTCTTCATCACCCACGATCTCGAGGCGGTGACGTACCTCTGCGACTCCGTGCTCTTCATGCACGACGGCGTCTTCGTGGAGGAAACGGGCGACGTAAGCCGCATCGGCGACGTGACGCACCCCTTCGCACGGCGACTCCTCTCCGCCGTGGCGGGGTTCGACATGGCGTGAGGGAAGAAAGACGTTGATCCGTGTTCTCAAATATGCTAACATTTCTTCATACCCTACTCCATTGTCTATTTTAACGGGCGTCTTCTGGCTACGATCGAATCCTGGCCGCCGGGAATTCTAGCTGCTTACGCTCGGGCCGTCGAATTGCTCGTGGAGTTCGGTCCTGACCTGGGAATGCCGTATTCACGGGCGATGAAGGACGGTCTGTTCGAACTGCGCATCAGGGGAACAGAAGGCTCTGGGCGAGCGTTATACTGCTATATGAGCGGAAATCGTGTCATCATCCTCCATGCGTTTATCAAAAAAACGGAGAAAACGCCGGAAAAGGACCTGCAAATCGCCCGAAAACGGAAAAAGGAGGTGTTGAAGGATGGCCGATGACGTGTACAAACCGGTTCTCCACAACCACGAGAAGTTCCTGTCGAAGGCCATGAAAACAAAAGCCTTCGCCACTGCCTACACAGAGCTGGAGGAAGAACAGGCACTCGCACGGGAGCTTCTGACGGCGCGAAAGCGCGCCGGACTCACACAGGAACAGGTCGCCGCAGCGATGGGGACCACGAAAAGCGCCGTCTCGCGCCTCGAAGCCAGCAACGGCCACGCTCCTTCACTGCGGACACTCAGGAGTTACGCCCGAGCCGTAGGCTGCGCCGTCGAAATTCGCTTTGTGGCGAAATCCGGCAGGTGACGCGCCGGCATCGGTTTTTTCGCTTCCGCCGCATGCGTCGCGACCGCGCCATGCCGGAGGACGCACCTCTCTCTCTTTCGCAGGACAAAACGGACGTTCCCCGTGAAGCGTGCGACACCGCAACACGAAAACGAAAACGCAAAACAAAACATTCCCGGAAGTCCCGCGAGAACGCGCACGGGACATTCCGGGAATGTTGTTTGCCCGATCGGAGGGTACAGCTACAGCTCCAGCTCGATGCCTTTTCCGGCCTCGATGGCCTTGCGCCAGATCAGATGGCCGGTCATCACGTCGTGGCTGGCGATGCCCATGAGCACCGCGGCGCGGCGGCCCTCGCGCACGGGGGGCTTTGTGCCGGCGCAGATGTCGCCCATGTCGGCGTAGAGGTCCGCCTCCTGGGGATAGCCCTTCTGGAAATAGACGCCGTGCTCCTGGGTCCAGAGGTACTGGTGGCGGTCGTCGCAGACAAAGATGCGGGCGTCCTTCATGACCGGCGCCTCGAAGGCGGCGTCGTAGTCCACGGAGATGCAGAGCACGTCCTTCTTGAGCCAGTCCACGGGGATGAACCGCTGCGGGTCCGCGACGATGGGCGTGCAGGTGACTACGATGTCCGCGTCCCGCACGCAGCTTTGCACGTCCGGAGCGACGACGAACTCCACGTCGGGCGCGCCGGGGGCCATGTCCGCCACGAAGCGCTTCGTCTGTTCGGGAAAAGCGTCGTACACCTGGGCGCGGGAGATGGAGGGGAGCACGTCCTTGATGGCGGCGAAGTTGGTCCGCCCCTGGACGCCCAGTCCGACGACGGCGAGAGTGCGCGCCTCGGGCGAGGCGAGATGGCGGGCACAGACGGCGCTCGCCGATCCGGTGCGCCAGGCGGTGATCCAGCTCGCGTCAAGAATGGCCTTGAGAAAGCCCGTCTCGCTGTCGTTGAGGCACCAGATGCCCGTGATGTAGGGCAATCCCTTGGCCTGGTTCGGCGGATAGCCCGAGACCCACTTCATTCCCGCCAGATCCGCGTCGCCCCCCACATAGGCGGGCATGGCGTGAATGAAGCAGTCCTTCCTGGTGTGGATGCCGATCTTCGCCGGCATCTCCACCTTGCCCTCCCCCTTGAGACGGAATCCCGACTCCACCACCTCGGTGACGTCGCGCACGGGAATGCCCAGGTCCTCCACATCCTTGCGGGAAAGCCACAGCACCTTCACGTCCGTTCCTCCCTTCCCGGCGTCGCCTGTCCGCCGTTTTCGCTTCGGCCTCCGCTCAAGCAGGAGCCGAAAGGCAACCTCCACCCTTCTTCGCGCCGTCCTTGCGCGCTCCTCCGCTTCGTCGCACGGTTTCGCGCAATTCCGACGCCACGCGCACCCTCGCGCGGGGCCTTGTCGCACTGTATCGTCGCAGAAACGCCCCGAAAAGAAAAGATGCTCTTCCCGAAAGAAACCGGCACGGGAAAAGGAGAAGCTGCGCGGACGGATACAGGCCGCCGCGCACTCCTCTCTTCGTTGTTGTTGTTGCGTCACCTTCGCCCCGCTGTCGGAAGAGCCGCTTGCGAAAAAAGGGCGAAGGTTCGGAAATCCAGGCTGTCCTTGTAGCAATCCCGCCGATCAGAAGAGGGTCTGCTCCGTCACGGGGGTGGTCATGGCGGTGAAGGCCCGCAGAAGAAGGCTTCGCCGCACCGACCGGTCCTCCTCGGGTCCCGCGGCGGGGTTGCCCACGGGATGGGGGATGGCCACGCCGGGGACGATACGGTTCGCCCCGACGGTGAGCATGATGGGCACGATGGTGGCGATCTGTACCACCGGAATGTTCGCCGCCGCTTCGATCTCCCGCGTCATCGATGCGCCGCATCGAGTGCAGGTGCCTCAGGTGGAGGTGAGGATCACCGCGTCCACACCGGCCTCCCTGAGGGCGGCACCGATCTCCCGGCCGAAGCGCTCCGCGTGCGCCACGGAGGTTCCCGTTCCGGTGGTGGTGTAGAGCACGGGGTGCAGCTTGCCGTAGACCCCCTCCCTTTCCAGGGCGCGCATTCCGTCCAGGGGGATCACCACGTCGGGGTCCACGTTCGCCCATATCCGGTCGTAGCCGCCGTGAATGGATTCGTAGATGTCCGGAGTCAGGTCCTCCAGCGCGCTGATATCGTAGGCGCCGTAGGATTCCGCGGAGGAGACCCGGATGCGGTCCGGATTGCCCTTGGGAACGACGCCGCCGGAGGAGACGAGGGCGATGGTGGCCTTGCGCAGATCCGCCACGGGAGGGGCCGGGGAAATCCGCCGGAAGGTGGGCATGGGGTACTCCGTGGCGAAAGGCTCTCCCCGCAGGCGGGCCAAAAGCATCTCCACCGCCCGCTCCGCGCCGCTTTTCTCGAGGAGGACGTTCCGCCGGATCCCCCGGGGG
>NZ_JARKPW010000070.1:0-11326 GCF_029975095.1 Aminiphilus sp. | reverse complement strand
AGGAGACACGCTGCTGGAGCAATATTTCCGGACCCGAGGCGCTGGATTCGGCAAGGAGGTGAAGCGGCGGATCCTCACCGGCACCTATGTGCTGAGTTCCGGATATTACGATGCCTACTACCTGACCGCCCAGAAGGTCCGGCGCCGCATCGTGCAGGAATTTGCGGAGGTTTTCTCCGGAGTGGATGCAATTCTCCTTCCCACGTCGCCCTGTCTTCCCTTCCACAGGGGCGAACTGGTGGATGACCCCATTCGCATGTATCTGACGGACGTCTTCACTCTTCCCGTAAACCTCGCGGGGTTGCCCGGGCTCTCCCTCTGCACGGGGTACGCCAAAAACGGCCTTCCTCTGAGCGTGCAGCTCGTGGGAAAGGCATGGAGCGAGCAGCAGCTCCTCGGAATCGCTGCCGTGCTCGAGTCCCGTTTCGGCACACCACGGATTGCTCCTCTCGAGACGAAGACGCACTTCAAGGGAGGTGAGCGGTCGTGACCTGTTCCTACACACCTGTGATCGGTCTTGAGATCCATGTGCAGCTCGCCACGGCGACGAAGCTGTTCTGCGCTTGTCCCACCGGGTACATCGGGGCCGTTCCCAATTCGAACGTCTGTCCCGTCTGCCTCGGCCTTCCCGGGACGCTGCCCGTGCCGAATGCGAGGGCCGTGGAGTTCACCCTCCGCACCGCCCTCGCGCTGGGATGTTCCGTGCAGCGAGGGACCCGTTTCCACAGGAAGAACTACTTCTATCCTGACCTTCCCAAGGCGTATCAGATCAGTCAGTATGACCTTCCTCTCGGCCTGGGCGGTTTCCTGGACGTCCGAACGGACGGGGATGTGCACCGAATCCGCATCACGAGGGTGCACATGGAGGAGGATGCGGGGAAACTCGTGCATGCCTGCGGCGACGGCAGGCTTTCCGGAGCGGGCCATTCCCTGGCGGATTACAACCGGGCGGGTATCCCGCTCATGGAGATCGTCTCCGAGCCGGACATTCGTACTCCCCGGGAGGCCCGCGAATATGTGGCGGAACTCCGCCGCCTCGTGCGCTGTCTGGATGTGTCCGACGGAGACATGGAATCGGGGTCGCTTCGGGTTGATGCGAACATTTCCGTGAAATGTTCCGACGGGCGCTGGGGAAGCAAGGTGGAGATCAAGAACATGAACTCTCTCCGTGCCTTGGAGCGCGCTCTCGATTTCGAGATTGTCCGCCAGACCGCCGTTCTGGAAAAGGGAGAGACAGTGTTTCAGGAAACGCGCCACTGGGACGATGTTTCGGGGCACACTCGTTCCTCACGGAGTAAGGAGGAGGCCCACGACTATCGCTACTTCCCGGATCCGGATCTTCCGCCGCTCTTCTTCGAGGAATCTTGGGTGACGTCCATTGCAGCGGCTCTTCCCGAGTTACCCTGGATGCGACGGGAGCGCTATGCTTCTACCTTCGGTCTTTCCGGCGACGATGTGGGCGTTTTTCTGGAGGACCGGTGCCTGGCGGAATACTTCGATGCCCTTGTTGGTGCCGGAGTTACCCCTTCCCGTGCGGCCAACTGGATTCGCACGGAAGTGCTCCGTGCTCTCAATGAAATGGGAGGCGGCATGGCCGCATTTCCCGTCGCGGCGGCGGAACTGGCATCGCTTCTCGCTGCGGTGGAGCGCCGTGAGTTGTCCGTGACGGCGGCGCGAGAGGTGTTTGATGCGATGCGCAAAGCGAACCTCTCCTTCGAAGAGGCTTCCCGGCGGTGCGGCATCGCCTCGGGAAATCTCGGAGAGAATGCCCTGAAGGACCTTCTGCGGTCCGTCCTGGAAGAGAACGCCGATGTGATCGCGGAGATCCGTTCCGGAGGCGACGTCAAGGGCAAGAAGATCAAATTTCTCCAGGGGCTTGTCATGCGGAAAGCCCGGGGGCAGGCGAATCCGGAGAGCGTGCTGCAACTTCTTGAGGACATGCTTCGCGGGGAGTAGTGACCGCTTTGCCTGGTTTCCGCCTTTCGAGGGAGACAGGCGGAGACGGCGCTGTCGCAATGGCTCGGGTATGTCGCATTGACGGAGTTTGTTCGGGGACGTAACATACCTGTAGCGCTGTGGTAACCTTGCCGCAGGCATACATGTGGTTGTGTGCGTGTGCTGAAGGTGACCAAAATGTTGCAACGAGGAGGAATGGACGTATGGGGACGCGAAAACCCGAGGATATCAGGGCTGTCGTCGTTGTCGGACATGGAGGATCGGGTAAGACGACGCTTACCGAGGTTGCGTTGTTCGACGCCGGCGTGACGACCCGTATGGGGAAGATCGAGGACGGTAACACCGTCAGCGATTTCAGCTCCGAGGAACAGAAGCGCCAGATCTCCATCAATGCATCGGTGGCGACCCTGCCGTACAAGGGCAAGACCCTGTATCTGCTTGATGCGCCGGGCTATGCGGACTTCATCGGCGACATGCGCAGTTCCATGCGCGTTGCCGACGCGGCGGTCATGGTAGTGAGCGGTGTGCACGGCGTGGAGGTCCAGACCGAAAAAGCCTGGGAATTCTCGGAGGATTTCAACATCCCCGTCGTTTTCTTCCTGAGCAAAATGGCACGGGAAAACGCGGATTTCGAGCGGTCTCTCGGCGAGATCCGCCAGTACATGACGGAGCGCGCCATGCCCCTCTTCCTCCCTATCGGGAAGGAGGCGGCCTTCAAGGGCGTGGTGGACCTTCTCTCCGGAAAAGCCTATCTCTACAAGGGGGATGGAAGCAAGGACATGAGCGAGGGGCCTCTGCCCGCCGACATGACCGATGCGGTCGCCGCCGCCCGGGAATCCCTTGTGGAGTGCATCGTCGAGGCGGACGACGAGTTGATGATGCGCTACCTCGACGGAGACCAGATCGGCATGGAGGAACTCGTTCCCGCGCTGCGCAAGTCCGTTCGCGAGCGGCGCCTTTTTCCGGTGATCCCCGGCGACAGCAGTGTCAACGTCGGCATCTACCAATTCCTCGACATCCTGGCGGACGTCCTTCCCTCGCCTCTCGAAACGGCTCCTCGTCCTGCTCTGAAGGGCGAGGAGGAAGTCCTGGTTTCTCCCGATCCGAAGAGTCCCTTCATGGCACTTTGCTTCAAGGTCATGGTTGACCCCTACGTGGGGAAACTCTCTTTTCTCCGCGTCTTTGCCGGGGCACTCACCTCCGATCAGCCTATCTACAACGTGAATAAAGGAGAGGAAGAACGCATCAGCGCCTTCAAGCTCATGTGCGGCAAGGAGGGCAAGGACACCAAGGACATCGTGGTGGGAGACATCCTGGCGATTCCGAAACTTCACAGTACCGTGGTGGGCAACACGCTCGCCGTCAAAGGATGTGCCCTCACTTTCCCCCCCATTCAGTTCCCGCTTCCGGTCTACAGCGTAGCCGTCCTGCCCAAGAGCCGGGCCGACGAGGACAAGCTCGCCACGTCACTGCACCGAATGCTCGAAGAGGATGCCACGCTCTCTTACCGGAAGGATCCGGAGACGAACGACAATGTCCTTTCCGGCATGGGCGACCTGCATCTGGACATCATGCTCTCCAGAATCAAGGAGCGGTACGGTGTGGAGCTTGAGACCCGTACGCCCCGGGTTCCCTACCGGGAGACCATCAAGAAGAAGGCCAAGGCACAGGGAAAATACAAGAAACAGACGGGAGGCCGGGG
This sequence comes from Aminiphilus sp., assembly GCF_029975095.1. NCBI lineage: Bacteria > Thermotogati > Synergistota > Synergistia > Synergistales > Aminiphilaceae > Aminiphilus > Aminiphilus sp. The sequence goes on along the minus strand of NZ_JARKPW010000070.1, from coordinate 7,668 downwards.
ACAGTACGGCGACGCGCATATCGAGTTCGAGCCGTTGGAGCGCGGGGCCGGATTCGAATTCCTGGACAAGGTCGTCGGAGGCGTCGTTCCCAAGTCCTATATCCCCGCGGTTGAAAAAGGACTGCGCGAGGCCCTTCCGAAGGGATATCTGGCGGGATATCCCATGGTGGACGTGCGGGCATCCCTCGTGTTCGGCTCCTACCACGATGTGGATTCCTCGGAAATGGCCTTCAAGATCGCCGCGTCTCTCGCGTTCAAGGAAGCCATGAAGAGCGCCTCTCCCATCCTGCTGGAGCCCATCATGAACGTGGAAGTGGTTGTGCCCGAGGAGTACCTGGGGGATGTCATGGGGGACATGAACAGCCGGAGAGGGCGCATCATGGGTATCGACTCCAAGGGACGTCTTCAGGTCGTGAAAGCCCAGGTCCCCATGGGGGAAATGTTCCGTTATGCCATCGTCCTTCGCTCCATGACCTCCGGGCGGGGTAATTTCACCATGGCTTTCTCCCACTACGAGGAGGCGCCTGCGGAAGTGACGAAGAAAGTTGTCGCCGAATACCAGGCCCAGGCGGAGGAAGAGAAGGACTGACGATTGCCGCATAGGGCATGACCACGAGGAGAGGGCGTTCTCCCGAGAACGTCCTTGGGAAATGTTTCTTTCCATTGATGTTGTATGCCCGAGACTCCGGAGCGCTTCCCGATTCCGTCATCGGCGTGCTCTTGCCTGTCCGGCGTGCGGGTTTGTGTGCGTCAGACGGGTCGAGGGCTTGACGGAATCGAGAAAACCGCTACAATGGCGACAATTTATTTTTCTCTTTGTGGAGCGATGTTTGAAGGAGGTCTTGCGGATCATGCTTCTGTCGGCGAACGTTTTCTGTTGTTGTCGGTGGAGAGACGTCTAGTTTCCCACCGCGGGTTTTTCTCCGCGGCGGCCTATAGTGGTGCTGCGGAAAAACCGAAAGAGAACGTGTCATAGCGCAAGATCCCGTTGGAATGGTCAAAATCGGGGGTTCTGCCGCAGCTGCGGAGAACCCCCGATTTTTTGTGTTCGGAAAGAGCAAGGAGGAAGATGCCGTGTTGACGACGTTGAGAGAAGATTATCGTTCCGTACGACGAATGGACCCCTCCATTCCGCCGGGACTCCGGGGTTTTTTCGAGATCGTGCTCTGCACGCCCGGCTTTTGGGCGATTTGTGGCCACCGGCTGTTTCATTTTCTCCACAGGAGAATGCGGCTGCCCGTTCTTCCCCGCTTTCTCTCCCTGGTGATGCGCTGGTTCACGGGCATCGAAATCCACCCCGGAGCGGAGATCGGAAGAGGGGTGTTCATCGATCACGGCATGGGTGTGGTCATTGGCGAGACCGCTCGTGTCGGCGACGGTGTGACCATCTACCAGGGAGTCACCCTCGGTGCCCGGGGAAACGAGGCCGGGGCGAAACGCCATCCCACCGTGGAGGGGGGAGCCTTTCTCGGTAGCGGCGCGAAAATTTTGGGAGACATCACCGTGGGCAGGGGGGCACGGATCGGAGCCGGGGCGGTGGTTGTGGAAGACGTTCCCCCCGAGACGACCGTGGTGGGCTTCCCCGCCTTTGCAATCAAACAGCGCGGGAGAGTTCTGTGGAATCCGAGAATGCTTCTGGAGCGCCTCAATGCGTTGGAGGAGGAGTACCGACGGCTCCACGAAAGGCTCAAAGAGCTGGAGGAGTCGGCAGAGTCGGATACGAGAGGAGTTGCGTGAGAATGTTTCGTGTTGATGATGCCGTGATTGTGTCGCGGATAGGAGAGACACCGTTCTTGAGGTTGCCTTCGGAAGGGGGTGCGACGATTTTCGTGAAGCTGGAGGGTAACAATCCGGGAGGATCCGTGAAGGATCGCGCCGCCTGGGGGATGCTCCGCTACGCCGAGGCGGAAGGAAAGCTCTCCGCGGAAACGGTGCTGGTGGAGCCCACATCGGGAAATACCGGTATCTCCCTCGCCATGCTGGGACGGGCGCTTGGGCTTCGCGTGATTTTCACCATGCCCGAGTCCATGTCCCTGGAACGACGGGCCGTATTGGCGGCCTTAGGGGCGGATCTCATCCTCACTCCCGCGGCGGAGGGGATGGGAGGTGCGGTGCGAAGAGCGCAGGAGCTGCTCCAGGAAATTCCGGGAGGGCTACTGCCGGACCAGTTTTCGAACCCAGGAAACCCCTGGGCACATCAGGTCACCACGGGTCCGGAGATCCTGACGACTCTCAGGGGTGCGCATCTCCGGGCGTTCGTCGCCGGAGTCGGAACGGGGGGAACTCTTTCCGGTGCGGGACGTGCGCTCAAGGCCGTGTATCCCCAGGTGCGTGTCGTGGCGGTGGAACCCTCGGAAAGTCCGGTTCTCGGTGGAGGAAAGCCTGGACCTCACCGGATTCAGGGGATCGGGGCCGGGTTCGTGCCTCGTAATTTCGACAGGGATGTGGTGGACGAGATTCTTCCCGTATCCACCGAAGAGGCCTTCGAAACCACTCGCTGGCTTGCGGAAAAGTTCGGACTCTTCTCCGGCGTCTCCACTGGCGCGAACGTAACGGCGGCGCGGTGTATCGCCCGGCTCTTTTCCCCGGAGGACGTGGTGGTCACTCTTTCTCCAGATCGGGGGGACAAATACCTCAGCCTGGGTGTCTTTCGAGGAACATCCGCCTGAAACGTGAAGAAGCCGGCGACGGGGGCCGCACAGAGGGCAATTTCTCTCCGCGGTTCCCGTCGCTCCGGGGTATCCCGGTCGTGCGTGGGCGGGGAAGTTCATTCCATGAAAATGCCCTTGAATCCGCCTGCCACGAGAGAGGCCACGTCGGTGAGGACGGCGGGGAGGGAAAGACGCCCCGGATAGGCGAGGTAGCGGGGTTCCCAGTATGGGTCGAACTTCTCCTTGTACTGCCGGAGTCCCTGGAAATTACAGAAATGCTCCCCGTGCCGGAAAACAAAGGTTCCCAGGCGATGTCAGAACGGAGCGAGACGGCGATCCTCCAGCCCGGAAAGGGGGGCCATTCCGAGATTGAACCAGCGGAAGCCCCTTTCTTTCCCCCAGAGCATGAGTTCCAGGAAGAGGAACTTCATGATGCCCGGGGGCGCATCGTTTCTGTAACGCATGAGATCTGGCGAGATCTCCGCTCTGTCACACGTTAATGGTTGCAAAGTTGCGTTCGTTGAGCCCGGACGTCCTTCCGGCGCTGCGGCGCCGTCTCTCCGGAGACGGCGATCCCGGTCCCGCGTGTCCTGGTTCAAAAGAGCAGGTTTCACGCTTTCTTCATGGCAAGAAAAGCGAGTGCGGCAGAGAATGAACGGGGTCGCCGGGAGAAAGCGTACCGGTCGCCTCGATGGCCGTGGGGAGATGGAGCGACGGCGGAGCGTGGCGCGGTTGAGAAGAGAGCGCACGGCGCGAGGGGGCCGTGGTATGCCGGACGGTCATTTCCCGATGCAAAACTGGCTGAAGATCGCGTCGAGAAGCGTGTCGTCCCAGGAAAGGCCAAGGATCCGCTCCAGACAGCCCCGGGCTTCGGCGAGGGCCGTGGCCGCTGCGTCCTGCCCCAGGCCGGAGGAAAGCGCGCCTTTCGCCGCGGAGAGGGCGTCTAGGGCGAGGCGGAGCTCCTCCACCTGCCTGGAGGAGACGTTGTGCGCCTCGTCGTCGGAAGCATCGTTTCCCCAGAGCTGCACGATGGCGTCCTTCAGCTCTTCGACACCCTCTCCGCGTTCGGCGGAAAGGATGACGATCGTGCTCTCCCGCAGAAGGGTGCGTATCTTCTCCGGGTCCGTCCTGAGCGGAAGGTCCGCTTTGTTGATCGCTACCAGGTGGGGGCGTGGCGCCAGTCGGGAGGCGAGCTCCTCGTCGTCTCGGGTCAGAGGTTCGCTTCCGTCCACCACCCAGAGCCGGATGTCGGCTTCTTCGAAGGCGCGGTTCGCCCGGTCGATACCCAGGGCCTCCACGGGGCCTTCGGGAGTCCGGATACCTGCCGTGTCCAGAAGGCGCAGCGGCACGCCCTTGTGGGTGAGAACTTCCTCGATGATGTCCCTGGTCGTCCCCGGAACAGCGGTCACGATGGCTCGCGATTCCTGAAGAAAAGCGTTGAGAAGCGAGGATTTTCCTACGTTCGGACGCCCCACCAGGGCTACGCGAACGCCCTCACGGAGAAGATTCCCCTGGCGGCTGCGCTCATAGATGCGGGATAATGCCTCGGAGAGCGCCGACAGTTCCCGGAGCACACCCTCGTTTGTGCACTCGGGGAGCTCTTCCTCGGGGAAATCCAGTGAGGCTTCGAGGAGCGCGGAAAGACGGAGAATGCTGTCGTGAAGGGGCTTGAGCCGCGAGGAAAAACGCCCCTGGAGTGTACGGACGCCGGCTCGAAGTGCCGCGTCGCTCCGGGCGCGAATCACCGAGAGAACGGCTTCTGCCTGGGCGAGGTCGATACGCCCGTTCAAAAAGGCCCGGCGGGTGAATTCACCGGGTTCCGCAGGACGGGCGCCCAAAGTGAAGAGTTCGGCCAGGACGAGCTTTGCCGCGAGGGTGCCTCCGTGGCAGTGAAGTTCCGCCACTTCCTCGCCGGTGTAGCTCCGAGGGGCGGCGAAGAGGACGAAGAGCACTTGGTCGAGAGGCTGACCTGTGCTGTCCTGAAACACGCCGAGGCGAAACGTGCGAGGGAAAATGGTTTCCTTCGTGCCGGAAAACGGGGTGAATCGGGCCAGGGCGAGTGCTCCGGCCTCCGGCCCGGAGAGGCGGACGATGGCGATGCCCGCCTCTCCGGGTGCGGTGGCGATGGCGGCGATGGTGCTTTCTTTCGCACCATCGCCGCGTTCTTCAGGGGAAAACGCGTCCGGCGGAGTTCGGGGTACGGTGTTCCCGTCGCGGGATGTTTCGCTGTCCGTCATGTTCGCATTCTCCCCGAAGCGTCCGTAACGTGCCGTCTCCGGCTAGAGAGACCGGAGTACTTCCAGAAGGGTTCGCACGCCGAAGCCGGTGGCTCCCTTGCCGTAGTAGCCGTAGGGTTCCTTGTAATTGTCCACACCGGCGATGTCCAGGTGCGCCCAGTCGATCCCCTCCGCAACGAATTCCTGAAGGAACATGGCGGCGGTGATGGCGCCGCCGTAGCGGCCGCCGGAGTTCACCACATCCGCGATGGGCGAGGAGATCTTCTTGCGCAGGCGCTCGTCGTCGAGGGGCAGTCTCCAGAAACGCTCGCCCGCCTCTTTCCCCTTGGTGTAGACGCGTTCCGCCAGTTCGTCGGAATTGGAGAAGAGCCCCGCCGTGTACTCGCCGAGGGCCACCACGCAGGAACCCGTGAGGGTGGCCACGTCGATGATCACCGAAGGAGCGAGCTCCGAGGCGAAACAGAGGACGTCCGCAAGAGTGACGCGTCCTTCCGCGTCGGTGTTGTCGATCTCGATGGTTTTTCCGTTTTTCGCACGCAACACGTCGTCGGGGCGGTAGGAGCCGCCGTCGGGCATGTTTTCCGCGGCGCCCACGAGGGCGTGCACTTCCAGGTCGGGATGGAGACGCGCCACGGCCTGCATGGCTCCAAGAACGACGCAGGCGCCGCTCTTGTCGCCTTTCATGGTGCGCATGTGCCCTTCCGTCTTGATGTTTAGACCGCCGCTGTCGAAGGTGAGCCCCTTGCCGACGAGGACCACCTTTTTTCGGGGTGTTCCGCCGGGGCGGTACACGAGATGAATGAGGCGGGGCGGCGTCTTGGACCCCTTGCCGACGGACCAGAGCCCTTCCATGCCCATTTCGCGGATCGCCGCGTCGTCGTGGACGGTGCATTCGAGTCCTTCCGCCAGGGCGAGCGCCTGGGCCCGCTCGGCGAGGACCGAGGGGTTCACCATGTTGCCCGGTTCATTCGCGAGATGGCGTGCGTAGAGCTGGGCCTCCGCGAACAGGCGTCCCGCGGTCAGGTCTTCTTCGGTGCCTCCGGCGACGGAAAGGCGTGCGAGCGACGCTTCTCCGTTGTCGTCGTCCTCCTTTTTGGTGCGGAACGAGGTGCCCCGGTCGTTTCCCAGAAGCGTTCCCTCGACAAGTGCTTTGGTGGCGGTGCCCTTCGGAATGCCGCAGGGAGGTTCGAGTGCGCCGGGGCTCCAGAGCAGCAGGTCGGTCACCTTGTCCCTGGCGGCGCTTTTTGCGATTCCCGCAGCGGCGAAGCGCCAGGAATCACAAGTCGCCTTGGCGGAGGGGCCCATGCCCGCCACGTAGATCCGGCGGATGGCGGCGATCCCCAGGGAAGACGGAAGCGGCAGGGAAAATGCCTGTTCCTTTTTGCCGGAGAAGCGATGGAGTTCCGCAGCCTCGGTGAGAAGGGGCGCCAGGGGGCTTCCCAGTTCTTCGAGGCGGGAAAGATCCTCCTCGAAAAGGGCGATGCCGAGAGCCTCCGACGTGAATTCGGAGGGTGTTGCGGGTGTGGGGAACACGGAAACAGACATGATCGATGTACCTCCCGTATGATCGTGCTGTCTTTCGAACCCACCGGCGGATTCTTCCGCGTCGGAACCGGTGCCTATGCCGGAACTGTGTGCGGCACGGGTTGTCGGCCCGAGCCGGTGGGTATCGTCAGGACTGGAAAGAGTCGGAAAGCGTTTTGTCAGCGCAGCAATTCTTTCATGGCGGTGCCGAGGCGACGGCATCCCTCGTCGATCTGCTCGGGGGACGCAAAGGTGTAGCACATGCGGAAATTGTGGAGCCCGCCCCCGTTGGGATAGAAGGGTTCGCCCAGCACGAAGGCCACATTGTTCTCGACGGCCTTCTCGAAGAGCTTTCTCGCCTCGATGCGGGGCGTTTCCATCCAGTAGAAGAACCCTCCCTGAGGTTTCACCCAGGAGACTTCTTCAAGGGGGAGGTAGCGACGGAACGCTTCTTCCATTGCGTCCCGTTTTTTCCGGTAATGGTCGATGATCCGCGGAAGGAAGCTCTCCAGATGGCCGAGGCGGCAGTATTCGTAAACCATGGCCTGGGCCACGACGCTGGTGCAGACATCCACGCCCTGCTTGAACACCGCCATTTTACGGATGATCTCCTTGTTGCCCGTGCACCAGCCGATGCGTGTGCCCGGTGCGAGGACCTTCGAGAAGGAACAGGCGAAGAGCACGATACCCCGGTCGTCCATGGAGAAGAGAGAGGGAAGGTGCTCCCCGTCGAAACGGACATAGCCGTAAGGATCGTCCTCAAGGACAGGAATGTCGTACGCGTAGGCCAGGTCGAGGAGTTTGCGTCGTCTCTCCGTCGAAAGCGTGCACCCGAGAGGATTGTGGAAGTTCACAATGGAATAGATGTACTTCACCGTCTTGCCTTCCCGACGGGCTTGTTCGAGACGTTCCGCCAGAATGTCCGTTCTCATTCCTTCGCTGTCGCAGGGAACGGTGAGAATTTCCGCGCTGTGGTTGTGCATATTCAGCGTCGATCCGAGAAATGTCGGATCTTCGGTGACGATGCAGTCCCCGGGGTTCACGAGTGCCCAGTTCAGCAGGTCCACGACCTGGGTGGAGCCGCTGGTGATGAGGATTTCCGAGGCTGGGTCCGTTTTTCTCCCCATACGGGGTTCCGTCCATGTGGCGATGAACTCCTTGAGAGGATCGTACCCCTCGGTGGTGCCGTACTGCAGGACGTCTCGCCCCTGCGTTGCGAGAATCCCCGAGGCCTCGGCGAACTGCTCCACGGGGAA